>JBOGIN010000233.1:0-4762 GCA_050742275.1 Vicinamibacteraceae bacterium | reverse complement strand
TCTCAGAACATGCCCTGGACGCTGGTGAGCGCCAGGTCTATGGCGCGCGTTGGCAGGAGCCCCAGATAGAGGACGGCCACGAGCGCGAGGGCGAGACCTGCAACGGCAGAGCGCGCCAGGGCGGGTGTTGGAACATGCGCCGTCTCGTCGCTCATGTACATCATCACGACAATGCGGAGATAGAAGAAGACCGAGATGACGCTCGTCAGTACGCCGATGACGGCCAGCCACAGGTAGCCCGCCTCGACGGCGGCGCTGAAGATGTACCACTTCCCCACGAAGCCCGCCAGCGGCGGAAACCCTCCGAGCGACAGCAGAAAGACCGTCATCAACGCGGCCAGCCCGGGCCGTGAGCCCCAGAGCCCGGCGAAGTCTTGCACGCGGTCGTGCGGATGCTGCTCGTCGGCCAGCAACGCCACCACGGCAAATGCACCGATCGTGCTCACCGCGTACGTGGCCAGATAGAACAGCGTCGCGGCCTCGCCCGTCTGGGTGCCCGCGATGAGGCCAATCAACAGGTATCCGGCGTGAGCGACGCTGGAATAGGCGAGCATGCGCTTGGCATTCGACTGAACGACGCCCACCACCGTGCCCAGGATCATCGTGGCAACCGCGATGACCCACAGCATGGGAGCCCAGCTCTCGTGCAACGTCTGAAACGACGACAGGAACACCCTCAGGAATGCCGCGAAGGCCGCGGCCTTGACGCCCGTCGCCATGAAGCCGGTGACCAGCGTTGGCGCACCCTCGTACGCGTCCGGCGCCCACATATGGAACGGCACCGCGGAGACCTTGAACGCAAACCCTACCGCCAGCAGGCCAATTGCCACGAGCGGGACGATGTTGGGCGCGTCCGTCTGGCCCGCCAGCGCCGCCGCCACCTCCTCGAGCCGCGTGCTCCCCACAATCGCGTAGGTCAACGCCACGCCGTACAGGAGGAACGCGCTCGAAAAGGAGCCGAGCAGAAAGTACTTGAATGCCCCTTCCGCGCCCTGCGGCTGCGACCGCCTGATGCCGGTGAGAACGTAGACCGCCAGCGACAAGACTTCCAACGCGAGAAACAGGAGCAAGAGATCGGTCGCCGCCGCCATCAACATCATGCCGACGACTGCGAACAGCGTCAGCGCGTAGTACTCGCCTGGCGGAATGCCCTCGCGCTCGATCACCTGCGTCGAGAACAGGATCGTGAGGAGGCCGACCGCGATAACGATCAGATTGATGAACAAACTGAAGTTGTCCGCTCTCACGACGCCGAAGCCGCTCTTGTCGTAGCCCCACAGCAACACCGACGCCGCCGCCGCGCCAATCAACCCGAGCACGCCGAACCCGGCAAGCGGCGCACGCTCCTGTTTCGGCTGGAACGCCTCCGCCACCATCGTGACGATGGCCGACAGCGTCACGATGAGGATGGGCATGATGGCTTGGAAGTCAGTCAGCATCGCTCTTTACTCGATGGGTCGTCTCTTCGACGCGCGGGCTCGAGGGGCCTGAAGGTCCCTCCCCTCGAGTTTTACATTTGTGGGGGCCGGCTTTAGCCGGCCCGCTGAAGGTCCGCCTAAAGGCGGACCCCACACGGGGCGTGTAGGCCTCTCGCTACCACGTGCACTCGCGAGCGCCGGGCGCTGCGCCTGTACGCGCTCGACGATGCGCGTGACCGCGGGCCGCATGGGCTCGAGGAACACGTTCGGCACGATCCCCATCACGATCGCCATGACGACGGTGGGGCCGAGCGTCGCCCATTCACGGCCAGAAAGGTCGGGCAGCCGCTCGTTCTTGGGGTTCGTCACGGCGCCGTAGTTCACGCGCTGGAACATCCACAGCATGTACACGGCCGAGAGAATCACGCCTGACGCCGCCAGCACCGCGTAGCTCGGCCGCCACAGAAAGCCGCCCAGGATCGCCAGGAACTCACCGACGAAGCCGTTGAGCCCGGGCAGCCCGATGGACGAAAGCGTGATGATGAGGAAGCAGGCGACCAAGCGCGGCATCACGTGCTTGAGTCCGCCGAACTCCGCGATCAGCCGCGTGTGGCGCCGGTCCGACAACATCCCGACGATGATGAACAGCGCACCGGTGCTGACGCCGTGATTCAACATCTGATAGACAGCGCCCTGGACCCCTTGCAGGTTCATCGCGCAGATGCCGAGCACGACAAAGCCCATGTGGCTCACCGACGAGTAGGCCACCAGCTTCTTGAGATCCGGCTGCACCATTGCGACCAGCGCGCCGTAGATGATGCCAATCACGGCGAGCCCGGCCAGGTAGGGGGCACTGACGAGCGCGGCATCCGGAAAGAGCGGAAACGCGAATCGCAGGAGACCGTACGTGCCCATCTTCAGCAGCACGCCGGCCAGGATGACGGACCCCGCCGTTGGCGCCTCCACGTGCGCATCCGGCAACCAGGTGTGGAACGGAAACAACGGCACTTTGATGGCAAACGCCAACGTGAAGGCGAGAAACAGCCACATCTGCGCGTTGAAGCCGAGCTGCAGCGTCTGGATGTCGTCCAGCGCGAACGAGTACTGGCCGGTCGCCTGCTGATGTGCCACCGCAAGCGCGATGATGGCCACTAGCATCAACACGCTGCCCGCCATCGTGTAGAGGATGAACTTCACCGCAGCGTACACGCGCCGCTCATATCCCCAGACACCGATGAGAAAGTACATCGGGACGAGCATGGCGTCCCAGAACACGTAGAAGAGAAACAGGTCGAGCGCCACGAACACCCCGAGCATGCCCGTCTCGAGCGCCAAGAGAAAGAAGCAGAACTCCTTGACCTTCGTGGTCACGCCGTGCCAGGAGGACAGCAGCGCCAGCGGCGTGAGGAAGCCGGTCAGCACGACCAGGAAGAGGCTGACGCCGTCCAGTCCCAGGGCATAGTGGATTCCGAACCGAGGAATCCAGTCGTATTGCTCCGCGAACTGGTACTCGGCCGCCGCTGGATTGAATTGCCACCACGCGACGAGCGTGAGCGCAAACGCCACGAGGGCCACGCCCAGCGCGATCTGTCGGATCAGCTCGTCGCGCTCGCCGTCGCGGTTCGGCAGCAGCAACAGCAGCAGCCCCCCGGCGAGCGGGAGGAACACGATCAGCGAGAGAAGCGGAAGCGCCATCTGAGTTTTGAGTTCTGAGCTTGAGCTCTGAGTTCTAAGTTTCTCTACCCGACCAGATAAACCGCGATGACGATCACCGTCCCAATGAAGAATGCTGCGGCGTACGTGCGCACCGAGCCGCTCTGTGCCAGACGCAAGCCCGCCGCGCTGGCGCGCACGAGCCAGCCCGTGCCGTTGACCGCGCCGTCGATCACACCCACATCGACAGCCTTCCAGAGCCCGGCGTGCGAACCGTGCTTGATGGGCTGCACGATGGTGGCGTCGTAGAGCTCATCGACGTGCCACTTGTTCAACAGCAGGCGATGCAACCATGGGACGCGGGCGGCGATGGCGGCGGCCATCCCGGGCCGCGTCAGCCACATCAGCGTGGCGAGGCCAATGCCGATGAGGGCAATCGCGATGGACGTCACCATGAGCGTGAGTTCGAGCGCCGTATCGGCGTGCGCGGCGCCGTGCGCGTCAGCCGGCGCATGCGCCTCGTCACCGGCCACCGGCGACACCTCGTGCGTCGGCGCCCCTTCCGTCAAGACGGGAGCGCTGAAGCTCGGCTCCAGGAACGCCTCGATGTGGTTGCTGCCGCCAAGCGCATGCGGCACGCCAACGTAACCCGCCACGACCGAGCCAATCGCCAAGAGCACCAGCGGAACGGCCATGGCCATCGGCGCATCGTGGAGGCGCCCTCCGTGCCCGTGGGCCCCTAGGCTAGGGCCAGGGCTGGGTCCAGGGCCGTGGTCCTGCCCGTGCCCTCCGTGGCCCGCCGCCGCCGCCTCGTAGCGCGACTCGCCGTGGAAGGTCAGATAGATGAGACGAAACATGTACACGGCGGTCAGGAGCGCCGTTGCCATGCCGATGACCCACAGCATGCGGTGCCCGCCCGCGAACGTGCGGAACAGGATCTCGTCCTTGCTGAAGAACCCGGACAACCCGGGGACGCCCGCAATAGCGAGCGCGCCGATGAGAAACGTCCAGTAGGTAATTGGCAGCGCCCCCCGCAGGCCACCCATCTTTCGCATGTCCTGCTCCCCGTGCAGCGCGTGAATGACCGCGCCCGACCCGAGGAACATCAACGCCTTGAAGAAGGCGTGCGTGAACAGGTGGAAGGTGCCGGCCGCAAAGGCGCCCACGCCCATGGCCAGGAACATGTAGCCCAACTGCGAGACGGTCGAGTAGGCCAGCACGCGCTTGATGTCGTTCTGTGCGAGGCCAATCGTGCCCGCCAGGAGCGCCGTCGCAACGCCAACGACGGCCACGACCTCCATCGTGAGCGGCGCGTGCGTGTAGAGGACGGCATTGCGTCCGATCATGTACACGCCCGCCGTCACCATCGTGGCAGCGTGGATGAGCGCCGACACCGGCGTCGGGCCCTCCATCGCGTCGGGCAGCCACACGTTCAGCGGAATCTGCGCGAACTTGCCCGTTGCGCCGATGAAGAACAAGAGCGTGATCGTCGAGAGCACGCCCCAGGTCACCTCGGGCGGGAGCGCGGCAACCGCGCCGGCGATGGCCCGGAAGTCGAGCGTGCCGAAGTGCGCGAACGCGAGGCACATGCCGATGATGAACGCCATGTCGCCCACGCGATTGACGATGAAGGCTTTCTTGCCGGCGTCGATGGCCGACTGCTTGTTGAACCAATAGCCGATCAGCAGATA
>JBOGIN010000232.1:0-13608 GCA_050742275.1 Vicinamibacteraceae bacterium | reverse complement strand
ACCACGTACATCTCGGGCGGCCGCGGCCCCGACGGCTTCTGGCGCGGCGTCGAGGAGATCGCCGGCCTGGGCGTGCGCGGCACCGAGGCGGACGACAACCCCTCGAAGCTAACCGCCACCTACGGCGATCGACCAGACGAGGTGAAGGCGCGTCTCGCCAAGCACGACATGGCGCTCGTGGCGCTCTATCACACGTTGCCCGTGTCAGACCCGGCGAAGTACCAGGAGAACCTGGACAGCGGGATGCGCGTCGGCAAATTCTTGAAGGCCGTTGGCGGCGATCTCATCAATCTCGCCGGCGGGGACCGGCCACAGCCGGATCCCACGGCGGAGTTCGCGGCGTTCGCGAAGCTCGTGAACGAGCTGGGGAAGCGGCTGCGGGAGGAGCACGGGCTGCGCCTCGGGTATCACCCGCACCGCGGGCATCTCCTCGAGAACCGCGCGGACATCGATCGCGCGATGGAGTTGACCAACCCGAAGTACTTCTCGCTCTGCCCCGATACGGGGCACCTGCTCGCCGGCGGCGCGGATCCGCTCGACGTCTTCAAGACGTACCGCTCGCGCATCATTTACATGCACTACAAGGATTACGACCCGGACCTCGTGACGCCGCGAACTGCCGAGACGGGGCGCAAGGGCGGCTTCGTCGAGCTGGGGAAGGGCGTCATCGATTTCTCCCCGATCACGGCGCTGCTGTTGGACACGTCGTACGACGGGTGGGTGATGATCGAGCTCGATCGCGCTCCCGCCGCGGAGATCGACGCCGTCAAGACCAACCTCGCCTACATGTCGCAAACGCTCGGGCTGCGGATGGGGTAACGATCGATGGCGCGCGTCACGTCGTCTGTCGTGCTCCTGAGTGCAGCGGCCTGGGCGCTCGTCGCCTTCAACGTGACGGCACGGCGGCAGGAGCCTTCCTCGGAGCTCCAGCCACGGCAGGCTCCGTCGTCGCGGGCGACGCTGCCAGCGGGAGCGGGGCGAGAGGTCGTGCGGCGGATGTGCGGCACGGGCTGCCACGCGATCGAGATGCTCACGAATCATCGCTACTCGGCGCCGCGGTGGGCCGAGATTGTCGACAGCATGGTCGTGCGCGGCGCGGTCGGGACGCCCGCAGAGATCGAGATCGTCACGAAGTACCTGACGACGCATCTCCACGGCCCTGACACCGGTTCGCCGGCAGCCGGATCGGGACCGTCCACGATGTCGGCCGGAGCCGCGTCGGCCAGCGGCGCGACCGGGCCGGCGGGTGCCGTGGAGGTCGCCGCGTCCCGCGGGCGCGTCGCCGACGCCGGGTGGCCCGTGTACGGCCACGACCCTGGAGGGGAGCGCTACTCGCCGCTGACGCAGATCACTCCTGAGAACGTGGCGAAGCTGCGCCGCGTCTGGACCTTCACGGCGACGCCGCGCGCGGTTCCTGCCACGACGGCGGCTCCCAGCGAAAGCGCTAGCGGCGTTGCAGCCGCCTCCTCGAACGGGAGCTCGCCCGCGGCCGCGCCGGCGGAGGCGTCGCGCCGCGGACGCCGCGGCCGCATGTCGCAGGTCACGGCGCTCGTCATCGACGACGTGATGTATCTGATTACGCCGACGAATCGAGCGCTGGCGCTGGAGCCGGAGACGGGCCGCACGATCTGGCAGTACGACATCCCGGATGTCGGCGTGCCGGCGCTGCGCGGGCTTGCCTACTGGCCCGGCGACGGCGTGGCGCCACCCACGATCTTCTTTGGCACGAGCGGCGGATTTCTCATCGCGCTGAATGCGCGCACGGGCCGGCCGGTTGCGGGGTTCGGCGACAACGGCATGGTCCACCTGCGCGAAGGGATGGTCGATCGCTTTCCGGACGCGAGCTTCGGCCTCTCGTCGCCGCCCGTCGTCTACAAGCATCTTGTCATCACGGGATCACGCGTGCAGGAGCAGCCGAGCCTCGGGCCGGCGGGCGACGTGCGTGCCTGGGATGCGCGCACGGGCGAGCTCGTCTGGACGTTCCACACGGTGCCGCGACCCGGCGAGGTCGGTCACGACACCTGGGAACAGCCGAAGAGCTGGAAGGATCGTTCCGGCGCGAACGTCTGGGGCTTGATGACGCTCGACGTCGAGCGCGGCCTGCTGTTCCTGCCGATCGGTTCGGTCACCTACGACTACTACGGCGGCGATCGGAAGGGCGCGAACCTGTTCGGCAGCACGCTTGTCGCCGTCGACGCGCTGACGGGCCGCCGCAAATGGCATTTTCAGACGACGCATCACGACATTTGGGATTACGACCTCGAGTCGGCGCCAACGCTCGTCGACGTCACGCGCGACGGTCGGCGTATTCCCGCGGTCGCGCAGATGACGAAGCAGGGCCTGCTCTTCATCCTCGACCGCCTGACCGGCGAGCCGATCCACGGCGTCGAGGAGCGTCCCACGCCGCAGGACGGGTTCGCGCCAGGCGAGCATCCGTGGCCGACGCAGCCGTTTCCCGTGAAGCCGGAGCCGCTCGCGCGGAACAGCTTCGATCCGTCCGAGCTCGCCAACATCACCCCTGCTCATCGGCAACTGTGCGAAGCGCTGCTGAAGAAGGACGGCGGGCTCCGCACGGGCGGCCCGTATCTGCCGTTCGGATACAAGCCGAGCCTGCTGTTCCCCGGCACGCTCGGCGGCGGCAACTGGCACGGGACGTCGTTCAACCAGGAGCTGAGATACCTGTTCGTCAACACGCAGAACGTGGGCGAGGTCTATCAGATCATCGACACACCGGGTAAGGGACCGATGGCGCAGCGGTGGAAGTTCTGGGACGGAGACAAGTACTGGCCGTGCCAGCAGCCGCCGTGGGGCGAGCTGATGGCGGTCGACGTCGATACAGGCGATGTTCGGTGGCGGGTGCCGCTCGGCCAGTTCGAGGCTCTGGAGACGCTCGGGATCACGAACGCCGGCACGCCGAACATGGGCGGCTCCATCGCGACAGCCGGCGGGCTCGTCTTCATCGGCGCGACGCTCGACAACAGGTTCCGTGCGTTCGACGCACGGACCGGCCGCGAGCTGTGGTCGACGGACGTCGGCGCCGCCGCGCACTCGGTCCCGATCACGTATCAAGGGCGTGACGGCCGGCAATACGTCGCAGTAATGGTGAGCGGTGGCGGCTTCCTCGGCGATCCCACCATCCCCGCGACGCTGAACGTGTACGCGCTGCCGTAGCGCACCGGTTGGCGCGGAGACGTGGCGGCAAACGCGCGGAGCTCGTGGATGCGGTACAGCAGCTTCGAATCGGCGGCGACACGCGCAGTGGGCGGGGTGCTGGTGGCGGCGCTGTGTGTTGCCGCGTACGCCGAAGGCGCCGCGATCGTTGCGGATCAGAAACGCGGCGAGCTGGCGCCTGCCGATCTCGACACGTTCGAGCCGTCGATCAAGCGGCGGATCGTCGAGGCACTCGAGCGCGCTGACCGCGGGCCGACCGCCGAGACGATTGGCGAGCTGGGGCTGCTGCTCCACGCCTACGATCGGTTCGATCGCGCAGCCGCCTGTTATGAGCGCGCCCGCCGCCTGGCGCCGCGTGCGTTCGAATGGGCTTACTACCAGAGCGTCGCCCTCGCGATGGCGGGCGAGATCGATCGCGCCGTGGCGACCCTGGAAGAGGCGCTGACGTTGCGCCCGGACGACGTGCCCGCACGGTTTCGACTGGCCGATCTGCAACTGAAGCAGGGGCGGCTCGACGCGAGCGCGCGTCTGTATCGCCGCGTGCTGCGGGATCACCCCAGGTCGGCCGTGGCTCACTATGGGCTCGCGCGGGCCCTGTCGGCGCAAGGCGGGCGAGAGGCCGTTCCTCCCGACGCGCTGCGGCACTACGAGCGGGCCGCGGCGCTCGCGCCAGCGTTCGGCGCGACGCACTACGCGCTGGCGCTCGCGTATCGTACGCTCGGCGATCGCGCGCGTGCCGAGGCGTCACTCGCGCGCTATCACGAGGCGCGCGGACAGCCGCCACCGGGAGACGACCCACTGATGGCGCGCGTGGCGACGCTGCGGTCGGGGCCGTACGAGGATCTAGCGCGCGGCCGTTGGCTCCGAGATCAGGGACGGCACCGCGAGGCGGTCGACGCGCTCTCCAGCGCCGCGCGCACGAGCCCGGCGCTGGTGCAGGCGCACGTGAACCTCATCGCCGCGTACGCAGCGCTCGGGGCGGCCGACGAAGCGGAAGCGGCGTATCGGGCGGCGACGGCGCTCAATCCCGACCTCCCCGAAGCCCACTACAACCTCGGCGTGCTGCGGCTCTCGCAGCAGCGCGACGACGAGGCCATCGCGGCGT
Source organism: Vicinamibacteraceae bacterium (assembly GCA_050742275.1). Lineage (GTDB taxonomy): Bacteria > Acidobacteriota > Vicinamibacteria > Vicinamibacterales > Vicinamibacteraceae > WHTT01. The sequence continues at coordinate 9,332 of JBOGIN010000232.1, read as the reverse complement.
TCGAGCGGGCGCTCGCGAGCAACGCCGCGCACGCCGGCGCGCACAACAATCTCGGCTTCCTGCTCGCACGGCGCGGTCGTGCTGGCGAGGCGGCGGAACACTTTCGCGCGGCGCTCGCCGCGAATCCGTCGCTTCGCGATGCGCACTTCAATCTCGCCAGGCTGCTGCTCGCCCAGAAGCAAAACGCCGAAGCGCTCGCGCACTTCGCACGGGCCGCCGCGGTCGAAGACGAGAAGACCCCCCTGTACCTGTACTACCTCGCCGACGCCTGCGCGCGCAGCGGCCGCTTGGCCGACGCGGAGCGACACGCATTGGCTGCACGCGCGCGGGCGGAAGCGCACCGCCAGGACAGCCTCGTCGCGCGCATAGACGAGGACCTGCGACGGCTGCGAGAGAGGAGTGGCGCGCGGCAATGAGGATGCCTCCTGCGAGCCGCGCCCCCGGCGGTTCCGCGCGGTGCGTCGGCGGGTGGTCGATCGCCGCCGTCCTCGCGCTGGCGGTCATCGTCGTGGCCGCGTCGAGCGGCGCCGCCGGACCACGGATCATGCCGCCCGCGAACACGCAAGACGGAGCCGCGACGCCGCGCTTTCGTGAGGTTGCGGCGGACGTGGGGCTGACCTTCGTGCACGAGTCTGGCGCCGCCGGCGCCTTTCGCCTACCGGAAATCATGGGCTCTGGCTGTGCGCTCCTGGACTATGACGGCGACGGTGACCTCGACGTCTACCTGTTGCAGGGATCGCCGGATGCGCGATTCGTTGTTTCGCAACGAGCTGGCAGAGGGCAGGCGGCTCCGCTTCACGGACGTGACAAAGCGATCGGGTCTCGCGCGCCGCGCCTGGGACATGGGCGCGGCGTCCGGCGACTACGACGACGACGGGGATCCCGATCTCTACGTGACGGCCTTCGGGTCGAACGCGCTCTATCGGAACGACGGCACCGGCGTATTCACCGACGTCACCGCGAAGGCCGGCGTGGACGATCCGCGCTGGAGCACGAGCGCCGCGTTCGTCGACTACGATGCCGACGGAGATCTCGATCTCTTCAGCGCCGCGTACGTCGACTTCACCGAAAAAGGCAACAAGCCCTGTTACGACCCGGCCGGTCAGCGCGACTACTGCCTGCCCGCGGAGTTCCATCCGCTGCCGGCGCGCCTGTTCCGCAACGACGGCGCAGGGCGGTTCACCGATGTGACGGCGCCGAGCGGGATCGGCTCGGCCGCCGGCGCCGGGCTCGGCGTCGTCGCGACCGACGTCAACGGCGACGGCCTGCTGGATCTCTACGTGGCAAACGACGGCACGGCCAACCACCTCTGGGTCAACAAGGGCGACGGCACGTTCATCGAGGATGCCCTGCTGTCCGGCGCGGCGTACGACGGAAGTGGCCGCGCGAAGGCGGGCATGGGCGTCGCGGCGGCGGACGTGGATGCGGACGGCGACGAGGACCTGTTCGTCACGAACCTGGTCGGCGAGGGCGCCACGCTCTACCTGAACGACGGCCAGGGACGCTTCGAGGACGCGACGGTCGGCTGGCGGCTGGCGGCGGTCACCCATCCGTTCACGGGATTCGGCACGGAATGGTTCGACGCCGATCGCGACGGCCGTCTGGATCTTTTCACCGCCAACGGCGCCGTCGCAATCGTCGACGCGAGACGCGGACGTCCGTATCCCTATCAACAGCGCAATCTGCTCCTGCGCCACGAGGCCGCGGGCGGGCGCGCCGGCTATCGCGACGTGTCGCTCGATGTCGGCCCGGCGCTCGCCCTCGAAGAGGTGAGCCGCGGGGCGGCGTTCGGCGACCTCGACAACGACGGCGACGTCGACATCGTCGTGTCGAACAACAACGGTCGGGTCAGGCTGCTCTTGAACGAGACGCGGACAGCGTCGCACTGGGTGTCGATCAAGCTGGAGGCGACGACGGTCGCGGCTGATGGACAGGGTGCGCTCGTGCACGTGCTGCCGCGCGGCGCGCCGGCGATCGTGAGGCGCGCGCACACCGACGGCAGCTATCTGAGCGCCGGCGACGCGCGCGTGCACGTGGGGCTCGGCGAGATTGGCGCAATCGACGGGGTAATCGTGGAGTGGCGGCGCGGCGACCGCGAGCGCTTTCGGGCGACGCGGATCGATCGCCTCGTGACGCTGGTTCAGGGCGGCGGGCGCGCGGACCGAAATGGCGTGAAGCGCGACGAGGGGCCGCAGAGCGATGCGGACCTCGGCGGGGGCACGTATGCGGCGCCAACGGCGGCAGGACGCGCATGGAGGCGAGACGAATGACAAATCGGCGCAGGCTGTTCGCAGCGAGTCGATCATGCTCGGCGGATCGATCGTCGACTTCCTGGGGATGCGGCGGCTGTTCCTGCTGTCGAGCGCAGGGGCTCGTCGAGGACTGAACCCAGGACGTGAACGGACCATCATGAGCACACATCCCATCTCCACCGCTGAGCGGACCGACGCGCGCACGGACGCGGCTCTCACCCCGCTGCAACAGATGACGCGGATGGGGCCGACCTGTCTCTGGAACGACTCCGCCGCCGAGGCCGACCTGATCTACTCGCTCGCGCAGGGCGCTGTCGGCGCCACCTGCAATCCGGTGATCGTCCTCGAGGTGTTGAAGCGGGAGCTGAGCACCTGGCAGCCGCGGATCGCGGCGCTGGCGCGCGAGCGCCCGACCGCCACGGAGACGGAGATCGCCTGGCGGCTCGTCGAGGAGATCTCCGCCCTGCGCGCCGCCATGCTGCGGGAGGTGTTCGAGCAGCACCATGGCCGGAACGGCCGGCTGTCGATCCAGACCGACCCGCGGCTCTATCGTGACGCGCGCGCGCTCGTCGAGCAGGCGCTGCACTTCAGCCGGCTCGCGCCGAACATGATCGTGAAGCTGCCGGCCACGCGTGCTGGCATCGAGGCGATGGAGGAGGCCACAGCGCGCGGCGTGAGCATCAACGCAACGGTATCCTTCTCACTGCCGCAGGCGCTGGCGGTCGCGGAGGCCGTCGAGCGCGGGCTCCGTCGGCGCGAGCAGCAGGGAGACGACGTCGACACGATGGGGCCGGTCTGCACGATCATGGTCGGCCGGCTCGACGACTGGCTGAAGGTGGTTGCGGACAAGCAGCAGATGACGATCGAGCCGGGCCATCTCGAATGGGCCGGCGTCGCCGTGTTCAAGAAGGCGTATCGCATCTATCGCGAGCGCGGATACCGCGTGCGGCTGCTCTCGGCCGCGTTTCGGAATCACATGCACTGGAGCGAGCTCATCGGCGGTGACGTGGTGATCTCGCCTCCGTGCAAGTGGCAGAAGCGCTTCAACGCGTCGGACGTACCGGTCGTGCCTCGCATCGATCGCCCCGTTGCGCCGGCCATTGTCGAGGAGCTGCTGAAGAAGTTCCCCGACTTCGGGCGGGCGTACCGCGAGGACGGCTTGTCGATCGACGAGCTCGACACGTTTCCCCCGACGCGCCGCACGCTGCGCCAGTTCATGGACGCCTGCCATCATCTCGACGTCCAGGCGCGCAACGTGATGACGCCGGATCCGGACGCCGTCGCGTGAAGGGTTGGAGAAGTGACAATGCGGTCGAGGCGAGAGTTCCTGGCGGCGATTGGGGCGGCGTCGCTGCGGCCGTGGCCGACGCCATCTGCTCGGATGATTTCACCAGGCCGCAACCGGGACATGTTCCTCATCGCTCACCGCGGCGGCGTCGTCGACGAGACGCATCCGGAGAACAGCCCAGCGTCGGTCGAGGCGGCAATCGCGCGCGGCTACTGGATGCTCGAGGTGGATATCCGGCGCAGCCGCGACGGCCAGGCCATCGTGCAGCACGACCCCACGTTCGATCGTTTCTACGGCGTGTCCCGTGCCGTGGATCAGATGACGTGGAACGAGATTGCCGAACTGCGCGCCACGCCCGGCAATACGCGTCCCATGCGGTTCGACGAGCTGTGCGCGCGCTGCGCAGGACGGACGCGCCTCATGCTCGACATCAAAGGCGCCGACCACGCGGATGCGTTCTACGACAACATCCTGAGCCGCCTTCGCCGGCACAATCTCCTGGAGACGACGTACGCCTTGTCTGGAGGCCGTATTCCCGAGCTGACGAACGGCTTCGTCGCACGCGCCGTGGACCGGCGCGCGTTGGCCGCGGCCGTCGAGCGCGGCGAACCGGTGGCGCGGATCTGTTTCCTGTTCGAGCTGGGCAGCGTGCTCGACGAGGAGGCCCTGCAGCTCTGCCGCGAGCATCGCGTCACGCCCGTCGCAGCGCTGAACACGTTTCGGTACGAGCAGGCGAAAGTCGATCACTGGAAGGGCGCGGAGGCCGATGTGCGACGTCTGCGCTCGCTCGGCGTGCAGCACTTTCAGATTGATTCAATCTACGACCGCTACTTCACCTGATGCGTCGCGTAAGCACCCGCGGGGCGGCGTCGTGCTGCGGGCAGTGGCCTTGTCTGACCCTATCCATTGTAGCCATTACTCTCTCTAGATTTTCATCCTGATAATCGAAAAGTCGTCCTCGAGCGCTTTGGAGCCGCGGACCTCCCAGGCGAAATGCAGAAGATCGTCCAGCTCCGATCTGCCGTCGAAAGCCGCGCGCGCGAGCGCGTCCTCGAAAGCCGCGAGCTCCAGCATGCTGCCGTCGGGCCGGCTGATCTCATACACGCCGTCGCTGAACAGGAAGAGCCGGGACGGAGAGACGAGGGTGTATTTCTCCGCCTGGTAGCGGGCGTTTGGCAACATGCCCAGCGGTAGCCCCTGTGCCGGCAACTGATTCGCAGCGCCGCGTGCTCCGTTCGGGCCGCTCACGAGGATGGGTGCGGGATGGCCGGCGCTCGCATAGCGCAGACGTCCGGTGGGGTGATGATAGACGCCATACCAGATGGTGAAGTACAACTCGTTTTGCTGTTCCATCTGATAGATCTGATTCAGCGACTCCAACACTTCTTCCGGGAGACGAAAGTCGGTGTCCCGGAGCGCGCCGGAACGCAGCGTATCGGCGACGGCAACCGATAGCAGCGCAGCGCCGACGCCATGGCCGCGGACGTCCAGAAGATAGAGGGCGAAGTGCTCGGAATCGATCCAGTGGTACCCGAGTGAGTCTCCGCCGAGCTCGGTGCACGGCACGTAACGCCAGTCAACGGCGAAAGGCTCGACGATGGGCGCTGGCAGAATCGCGCGCACATAGCGCTCGGCATCGTGCAACTCCTGTCGCAGCCGATTGTGGGTCCGGAGCAGCTCCTCGCGGGATTCGGCCAGCTCCCGATGGGCCGCCGTGAGCTCGGCGTGGGCGGCTTCGAGCTTCGCGATGAGACGTGCCTCGCGCTGGCTCAGCAAGGTCATGTCGTACGCCTTCTGCTGGATCTTCCTTGCTTCATCGTGCTCCATTGTCACGTCGAGGAGGACGACCCAGGTCGCGTCCCGGTCGCCGAGCAAGTGAACGTCAGCCACGCGTCCGCTGGGCATTTCCATGGAGCGAATCAGCAACGGCGTTTCGGGCAAAGGCAGCAGACCCACGAGGAACGGAAGCTGATCGCAGGCGCGTTGGCGATGCTGAAGGCTCGTCAGCCCATAGTGCGCCAGGTCTCCGCCGGCGTTGACCAGCGTCTGATGGCCGTCGACGACGAGATGGGCTACGGCGCGCTGCGACGTGACGAGATGCAGGAGCCATTCCGAGATGCGCGCTGGGAGATCGGGCATCTCTCACCGCACGATGCGCTTCGCCAATTCCTGGAAGGCCTGTTCGACGCCCTCGCCGGTCTTTGCGCTGGTTCGGAGAACGCTCGCTGCGGCGGTCTCCAGCGCGTCGGCGGGCGGCCTGGAGATCTCCCAGCTCTCCTGAAGGTCGGTCTTGTTCAGCAGGAGCAGGAAAGGGATGGGACCGATTTCCGACGTCACCCGCGCATGAATCGATCCTGCAATGTCCAGCGTTTCCGTGCGCGTGCCGTCCGCGACGAGAAAATATCCGGCGGAGCCGCGCACGTAGCTCATACGTATTACCGTGGAGTCGTCCTCGCCGGCGACGTCCCACAGAACGAGTGTGACGGGGTCCGTGCCGACGGTCAGCGTCTTCTTGTCGATCTTGACGCCCACCGTCGTCAAGTAGTCGTCGGAGAAGATGCTCGTCACGTAGCGGCGAATCAGGCTCGTCTTGCCCACGCCGAACGCGCCCAACACGCAAACCTTCTTCTGCAGCATGAGGATGCTCTAGTCGCTAGTGCTCACGTGGAATGTCACGCGCCGGTTCATCGCCCCGCTCTCCGTGCCAGCACCTGGCTGCAGGGGCTCGAGCGTTCCGGCGCTGCGCACGAACAGGAGATCGGGCGGGATCCCGCGTGCGCGCAACATGGACCGGACGGCCTCCGCGCGAGCCGCGGCGAGCGCCAGGTTCGCGGTGTGCTTGCCGGTCGCATCCGCATGGCCGACGATCATCACGCGCGTGAAAAAACCAAGGCCGCGAGCCACGAGGATCAACTCGCGCAGCTCGTCGGCAAGGGCATCGAGCGCCGCGTCGTGACTTGGCAATGGCAGGGGGGCGTTCGAGTCGAAGTGGATGACATGTGCCTGGATGGCATCGCGCAGGCGAAGAAACGTTGGATCCTGAATGTCCGTGAGGCGGGTGAGGTCGACCCGAGGGGAGCCCGCCGGCTGCGCCGCGATTAGTGCCCTTGCCCGTTCGACCCAGTGCTGGGGGGCGCTTCCCTGGGCGCGGATGGTGTCGCCGTCCAACGAGAGTGAGACCGCGCGCGGAGGGCTCAGGGTCACGGCAAGGCGCTTCAATGCGATGGCGGGATCCAGTGCTTGGTAGGACTCCCACTCGCCCACGACACGCGTTGGATCCAGGTTCGACTGTGCCAGCAGGGCCATCGGGTCGGCGGACAACGGATCGCGCAAGCCGGAGACGTGCCACGTCCCCGCGCGGCGCTCGGCGCCGGTGACGATCACGCCGGGCTCGTCGCGCAGTCGCTGGACGTAGGCGCCCACGCGAGAGCCTTCCACGGCCCGCTGAGCGATCCAAGCCCCGGCGGCAAGCAGCAGCACCAGGGGTAGCGCCCAGAGCCAGGGCGACAGACGTGTCTGCTCGGGCGGCTCCTGTTGCTGCAGACAGCCTTCGAGGGGCGTGACGAGATCACCAAGGGATGCGCTGTCGCCCTCGAACTCTTCCAGCGGGCCCTGCAGTTGTGCGTGAATGCGGGCGAGCGTTTCGCGCAGTACGGCATGCACCGTGTCGGGTGGGTTGCCGCGGATCACGGCGGCAAGGAAGGCGAACGGTCCCTCCTCGCAGCAGAGGAGCAGGTCGCCGAGCCGCAGGCTGTCGAGACCTCCTCCGCCTCTTCCGGGTCCCTCGAACGAGTCGCGCACGAAGTCTTGGATCGCCGTGAGCATGCCCGAGACGAGTTGAGGGTCCTGCGTGGCCGCTTGTGGGGCGGCCACGTGCTCGAGGAGCAGACCGGTCGTGCGGTGGATCAGGAAGACGTGCTCCACGCGGAACGCGACCGTGTGCTTGAGCACGACATCGGCGAAGCTGCTCCCGGTGCGGTAGGCCTCGAGGCGCCACTTCAGCCCCTGCCAGGAGACGCTGTGCTTGAAGGCCCTGTTGAGCCCTTGCAAAGCGCTGTCGAGGGTCTCGGCGACGGACTTTCGAATTGCGGGCCCGATGAGTGGGTAGAGGATCCCGACCACGGTGCTGGGATCCTTGCGGATGGATGCCCGCGTGGCGCGTTCCAGCGTCGGCGCGAGGACCTTGGCGAGTTGCTCGTCCCGCGATTCGGCGATCGCGAGGGCGTTGGCCAGCACGGCGCTGACTGCTTCGGCGAACTGCTGGGGGTCGTCGAGCTTCCGCTGCAGCGTGGCGAGCGTCGTCCGTTCCTGGTCAAGGAGAACGCTGCGCAATGCCTCCAGTCGCGGATCGCCGTCGAGCGGGCTGGGGAGCAGCGCTGCCACGTCCCGATCGACCGAACGCGCAACTTCCAGGAGGAGGCCGGCGAGTCGCCTGGCCCGGGCCTCGCCCAGACGTGTATCCGCGAGCTCCACGCCGTCCGCCACGGCCGGGAAGTGCCGGGGCGTCAGCGGCCGTTGCCCTGCGACGTCATGTCCTGATTCAGGCATCGCGCAATCTCGACGAACAAGCCGGCCAGCAGATTGCGGTCGGTCTTGACGTTGTTGAGCTCGGCGAACATCCGTTCGATGGTTCCGCGCGCGTCCTCGTTCCGCCGCCGGATTTCGTCCCGCAGCGTCTGGGATTCGTGGCCCACGCGCTCGGTGAACTCCCGCTCGATGCTGGCCGCCTGGTCGGAGAGCTGGCCGAGGCGCTTCTCCAGTCCCTGGATCTGGTCCCGAAGGGCGCGTCCCAACTCCTTGTCCGCATCGGCGCGCAGGTCCTGTTCCTGGCGCACCTGCGTGGCGATGGATTCCATCTGCTTCTTCATCGAGGACTCCAGGCTTGCGAGGCCGCGGGCCGACTCTCCTTCCAGGTCCCGCAGCTTCTGCTGGAAACGCTCCTCGAGCACCGAGAAACGGCGATCGTAGTCCTGCATCTGATTGCCGAACAGGAGCTCGCGGATCTTGTCAACACCGGGCGCGTCCGTGCTCGCGGGTGTGCCGTCCACCAGGGTCGCTTGCGCGGCCGTGATCGCCTGTGTATCGATGGTAGGTGCGAGATTGCTTGCCATGTGAAGACTCTCCTTGGACAGCCTGGACAACGATGACGCGCGCACGTTGCCAGGCAGTAGCGGGCGCGGTGCGCCATTCTTGGGCCGGATCTTCGACTTGTTGCGTTCGGTCGTCATGGTGGGGCCGTGAAAAGGTGACCTAATCCCTGCTGACGAAGGAGTAGCTCGTCGCGCCGACGCGTGGGGAGGTCAAGCGCTCCTCCAGTTGTCACGAGACAGTTGTCTGGCGAGGATGTTTAGGGGAGGGGACTCAAGCCATCATGGTTGGCGGCCAATGCTCATGCCAACCACTGACTCCACCACATTGTAGGCGGTAGAGGTCGAGCTCGGCAATAGGCAATTTCTTGCGTTCACTCAATCCGCTGGTGCTCGGGATCCATCCCGCCATGGCCATCATGGCGAAGACGAAGGACGAGAAGGTGGTCATCACTTGAGCGTGGGAGGCACCGTTCGGGAGCGCCGGTCCACGTCGTCCGTGGACCGGCCCTCTTCAACGTCCGCGATTTAGAAGTGGAAGCGCATTGCCACGCCGAACGTGCGCGGCGGATTCGTGAGATAGCCAACGCGGGCCTGCACCCCGCGCTCGCGGTCGAACGACAGGAATGCGCGCTCGTCGGTCACGTTGTTGAGATACAGCGACACGTCCCAGCCCGCGCGGCGCACGCCCACACGCAGGTTGAC
>JBOGIN010000231.1:0-2617 GCA_050742275.1 Vicinamibacteraceae bacterium | reverse complement strand
GGCGGGACTATCACGCCGCGCTGAACTACGGGGACGCGCGAGGTGCGGCGTACCAGCGTGTTTCGCGTGCGCGAGATGCCGTCGCGGCGGCGGTCCTTGCGCATCTGCCTGGAGCCACCCGAGAGCACCTGCAGCGACTCCTCGCGACGCTCGATATCGCCGACAGCACGATCATTAGTGCGACCCACCAGACGGGGCAACTTCGCTACAACGGGCGCCGCGAGCTCCGCGCCATTGAAGCCTTGGAGCGCCACGTCCTCGATCCATCTGAAGAGCAGAGTGCCACGGCCATCACCGACAAAATCAGTGGCGCGGTCCTCATCGCTGCCCGTCAGCGACAGGCCCGCGTTCAATTGCTGACGGCGCTCTTGGAACAGCTCCTGGTCGACAACAAGCGAGCCCGCGATGCCGACGTCGCACGCCTGAATATGCAGCTTGGGCAGCTTCGACGCGCGTCCGCCGGCAACGCGAGACTGCTCGCCGGTGCCGGTGACCAGCTCCGCGCCTGGCGCCAGCCCTGAGAGACGGCCATGCTCGGGGACGCCCCATTTCCACAGATCGAACTCTTCTCGGAAATCCAGCGGGCCATCACCGCCTTGCTGACGACATACGAACCGGAATTCATCCGCTTCGGGTATACGCTCTTTCTGGCCTTCGCCACGATCCTAATCTCCTGGCACGGCATCCGCATGATGCTCACCCACGAGCCGCTCGGCGAGCATTTGTTCGGATTTGCCAAACTGCTTGTCTTCATTTCGCTGGGGTACGCACTCATCGTCTATTACGAGTCGCCGTTGCCCGGCATTGGTGTGTCCGCCAGTAACCTCATCACGGACCAAGCGCACTACTTTGCACATATCCTGGATGCCAAGGCCGTCGAGCGCACGTATGCCCACCTGGATGATCTGTGGCTTCGCTTCATGCAGCCGGACGCGTGGGCCATCTTGCCGAATCTGCAGTACTGGCTCCTGTTCATTGTGTTGGCGATCGCCAAGATTCTGTCGATCGCCGTCATTGCCTTTGGCCTCATCGCCACGGCCGTGTGCGGCCTGCTCGGACCACTGTTCGTGCCGTTTCTCTTGGCACCGACGTTGGATTGGCTGTTTTGGGGTTGGCTCAAGTCATACGTGCAATACGCCTTCATCGAGGTGGTAGCCTTTGCGTTTTTCATGATCTTTGAGCGATTCATTTTTGCCTATGTGACCATGGTGCCACCCGGCATCACCGAAGGCGATTACCCTCTGTACCACCTGCAGGCGCTCGTCGTGGTTGGCGCGTTTGCGATCGGGGTGTTACTGATTCCGTCCTTGACCAGTTCTCTCTTCTCGGGTAGGGGTGGGGAGAGCATCTTGCCTGCACATTTCGTCAGATTCTAGGAGGTCGTCATGCCCCTGCCACGCTACGAACGCGAACGTGACGAGATCGCTGGCCTGAAGATGAGTCGGGCCCTGTTCAAGATCTACGGGATCGGCCTCGTGATCGGCCTGATCGTCGCCCTGATCTGGATTGTCGCAGGACTCCTGCATTTTCACGTCTTCTGAGAGGGTGACCCGCGTGTCATCGCCTGTGGCCGATCTCCCACCGAAGACCATCGAGAGCGCGAAGCGGCAGTACGTGGAGGTGTACGGCGCCGCGCTGGCCCACAACACGTACCTGCGCATTCTCCTGGTGCTCGTCTGTCTTTTGGCTGCCGGCTTAGTCGTGCTCAACCTCCGCACGCAGGCTCAAGCCGCCAGACTCAAGCCGCTCATTATTCGGATTGACGACGTCGGGCGTGCCGAAGCGGTGCAATACGACGCGATGACCTACCGCCCACGCACCCCCGAGATGCGCTATTTCCTGACCCGGTTCGTCGTCCTCCATTTCATCCGCCTTCGGTCGACGGTGCAGCGCGACTATGCGGATTCCTTGTTCTTCTTAGAGCCGTCGCTCGCCGACGCCACCATGGCCCAGAACCAGCGAACCGGCGCGCTCGAAACCTTTCTGACGACACCTTCGGCAGACGAAGTGGACATCGTTGTGCAGAACGTGACGCTCAGTGAGATCAACACACCGCCATACAAAGCCTCTGTCGACTTTGAGCAGGTGCGCTATGCCCCTGGAACACGACAAGAACGCAGCCGCACCACTTACATCGCCCAGATCGATTTCGAGTTCCGCGACCAAGTGCCCGCGTCCTTCATCAGGGTGAATCCCTTGGGATTGCAGATCACATACTTTCGCGTGGATCAAGCATTTGAGGAGCCGCGCTCATGATGGCCAACGCCGCATTTCTGGCCGCGCTCACGCTTCTGGTTTTCGCGGGGTGGCTCGCAGAGGAAGTGGTCTTTCTTGCCCCGTACAAGGCGACGATCTTCGGGCGCTATGGATGGCTACTCGGGGCCGTTGCCCTGTTCCTCTTCCTGACCCTGACCGCTGTGTACTACACGGTGGCGCGCTGGTTCGGCCTCCGTGACACCGGCCGCAAATTGGCACACGTCGACCGCCAGCTTGCCAGCTCCGACACCTTGCTCGAGGACCTGCGGCGCGACCTGACCTCCTAGCCCGGATTATTCGTGAAGGATCTTATCCCGGTACGCATTGGGTCTGATCGGGTGCAGGTTACGGAGTTAGGGAG
>JBOGIN010000230.1:0-1638 GCA_050742275.1 Vicinamibacteraceae bacterium | reverse complement strand
ACGGTACGCCTGTCGCGCGTTCTGGGCGTCGTGCGCCGCTTGGATCGCGCGCACGGGCGTCATAGCCAGCATCACCCCGATCACGATCGCAGCTCCTGGGAGGAGCTGCCGCGGTCCACGCGCTTTGCCCGCAGAGTGCCGACCCCGGCGCGACGCGCGACGAGACGCGGCACTGTTCGCTCCATCCTCGACCATCGTCTCGTCGGGCGCAGTTTTGGGATGTGAGCCAGCGCGGGAGGCGATCACGCCGAACCCGAGCCACGGCATCCACTCCGTCGCGATGTGGTTGATCGAAAAGAGGCCGGTGCCTAGGAACGCCGCAATCGCGGCGAGAGACGCGCGTGACCACGGCGTTCCGGAACGGACGGCGAGGGCCGTCGCGACGAGGATCACGGAAGCGAAACTGACGAGACCGACAAGGCCCGCATCGGTAAGCACCTTGAAAAGCCAGCTGTGGGTCGACGATTGGGGGGCGTCGCTTTCGTGGGTTTTGGGGTCGACGATCGCGCGGTATTTGGGGAACGCCACGACGTAGTTGTCCGGCCCTACGCCAAGGATCGGGCGATCACGGACCATCTCTATGGCGGCGCGGTAGATCTCCAGGCGGCCCGTGATCGAGCCGCCTCGCGACGCGAGCATGTCCGGCAGACCTTGCGGCGAAGCCGTCAGGACGCTCGGCGTTCCCGCCAAGATGACAAGCGCGAGCAGGCCAGCGGTCGCGAGGCTTACTATCGACAGACCGCCGATAGCGACCAGTCGGATCCTCCGACTGATGAACGATAAGAGCAGGGGCGCAATTGCCACCGTTCCTCCGATGACAAGGCCAACCACTGCCGCCCGCGCCCCGGCTAGCCAAACGCCAAGCAGAGCCGCACACAACAGTCCGATCGTGGCCCATCGCAAGGTCATTCCGGCAAGCGCTATGGTCGCCGCGCCAACCGCGACGGCCGACATGTACACGCCCAGCGCACCTGCGTTCCCCATAGTTGTGAACGGCCTGTTCTCACCGAACCCTGAGGCCCATCCGATCGGGTCGAGCCCTAGCTTCTGCATGGCCGCATAGAGGGCGAGAACGACCGTAGTTCCGAAGAGAGTCCGCGCCACCCAGGCAAGGTCCGCACGCGTCCTAACGATGACCGCGGCGGCGGCGTACAGAGCGACATTGTCCAAGGTCATGCCGAGTCCGAGTCCGCGGTCCGGAGCACCGTACAGGGCAACCCTGTGATCGACCGCGAACATCGCTGCAAGCACGTAGGCGGCTCCGAAGGCGGCGACCGGAAGGTGAAGAGGCGACCGGGGGACCATCACTCGGCCGTGCTGGAAAGCAAGGGCGCTGAGCAAGCCTACGAGAACGTAGGTGAGCGAATGGCTGGCCAGCGCCTTCGGCTGCGAGAACACGTTCATCGCGAATGGATCAAAGACGAGCACGACGAGAGAGATCTTGGCGCAGAGCACCCCGAGGGCGAGCCCGCGAAGCGGCGAGGCCTCGTATGCGATCTCGCCAGCGGACTCCACACGCTCACGGGCGTGGGCCGCAAGAGCTGCCGCGCGGTCGTTGGCAGATAGGACCGCCTGAGCCTGCGCAGGGGGCGCTGAGCGCCCCCGGCTGCGTCGTCGGCGCGGAGACACGCCCCGAAC
>JBOGIN010000229.1:0-4954 GCA_050742275.1 Vicinamibacteraceae bacterium | reverse complement strand
GTGTGGACGAAAAGGCGCAGATTCAGGCCCTGGATCGCACCCAGCCGGTGTTGCCGATGCGCCCGGGGCAAGCGGAGCGCCGCACCCATGATTACCGGCGCCATGGGACGACGACATTGTTCACGGCGCTCAACGTGAAGACCAGTGAGCTGATCACACAGTTTCATCAACGCCATCGCTCGACCGAGTTTCGGCAGTTTCTCGACGCGATTGATGCTGCCGTGCCTCGGCACCTCGACGTGCATCTGATCATGGACAACTACGGAACGCATAAGACGCCGCTGATCCGAAACTGGTTCGCCAAACGGCCGCGCTTTCACGTTCACTTCACGCCCACGTACGGGTCGTGGCTCAACCTCGTCGAGCGCTGGTTTGCCGAACTGACGAACAAACAACTGCGGCGGGGCGTCCACCGCAGCGTGGCGCAGTTGAAAGCGGCCATTCGGGAATTTATCGACACGCATCACGCGCATCCGAAACCGTTCGTCTGGACCAAGACCGCTGATCAGATTCTCACAAGCATCGCGCGGTTCGCCCAACGGACCCTCGACCTTCAGGCCGCGCCACTTATTCAGCGAACCACGCGGTCAGGACACTAGAGGAGCGGGCGATTGGAGCCGTGCAGCTCAGGCTCCGTGGCTGTTCGTGATGTCGCTGACTATCTTGATAGCAACGGCGGCACTGGCTATATTCGTGCCGGCGCGCAGGGCGGCGTCGGTGGAGCCGGCGGTCGCGCTCAAGCATGAGTAGGCCTGGGTGGCCGACGTGCCACGCGTCCATTGCGTTTACCTGCAACGCAGCGCGACTGGTCAGCCGTAATGCGGAGAAGTCTTGCCCTGGATACCGACTGCGCCGGCCGAGGCCTGCGCGCCGACCACCATCGGGTATTGTCATCGGGTGGCTGTGGCTGTCGCGAGCGACTGGCCGAGCAGTTGGAGCGACACTTCGGTCGGCTCGCCCTCATACGAGAGAATTTCGACGCCGAGCACGCGGCCGCTCGCGTCGCGCATGATGAGCACGCCGCTCTCGGTCTGCTCCGTGACCGCTTCCTTCGTGGCGTCGCCGAACCAGACGGTGAGTGTCTGGCCGTGGCGGTCGTGAATTACGCGGACCGCGTCCATAGCATTTCTCCCTCTTTGACCTTGTCGGTCGGGTACGCTGTCACCAGGATACCTGAATCCGGCCGAATCACGGCACAGAGCCACCGTTGGCCGTCTGCGCGATAGCAGAGGGCCACGCGGTCATCATGCTTGCTGCGGCGAATTTCGGCCGGTTCGCCAATGGTCGCTTCGATGGCCTGCTCTCGGCCCGCAAGGATCGGATGTTTGACGAGGATCTCGGCCCAGCGCTCAGCCGTGCAGGCAATTCGACCAACCGGCGAGGTCACGTCGAAGCCAGGCATTGAAACCAATGTTGAATCAAGGTGCAGTGCTACGCAAGCTTGACACCTCGCTATCGCCTGTATGCTGGGCCGCCAGAATACCGCCGAGATCTACCGTTATCAGCGGTGATTCAGCCGCAAAGCAGGTTGCGCCGGTGTGTCGAGCGCGTCGGCGATACTCACGAGCGTGAGGATGGACACGTTCTCGGTTCCGCGCTCCGTTCGCGACAGATACAGCCGGTTGATCCTGGCCGCATCGGCAACCGCCTGCTGCTTCAGGACGAGTTTCCCTCCGCGTGCGTTCATCCTGCCTCCAACCGTGTGAGGTGCATCGGGCAGGGCGGATTGTAACCCGCTACTCGACCGGGCAGCACCTAAGAGCCGACCTTGCCGGCGGAGGCAGGCCCGGTCAAGCCCGGAGCCCGCAGAGCGGGTCGGAGCGTAGCGAAGAGGCTTGACGGGGCCTGCCCTCGACGGCACGCTGGCGCTGGTGCTGCCCGGTTCGTCGTGGTGCCGGTACTACCGTGAGAAACTGATCTCGTGCGTTGGTGTGCCCCTTATCGGCACGGAGGGCTCACTCCGCGCGGGCGAGCGTTCGAGGCTTGGGCCGGGTCGCTCCTGCGCGTGGCCGGACGTGAGCGCGGAGCGATGCGAGACATCGCGATTCAGCGCATCCGCGAGACGGCTCCGGTCATTCGTGTAGATCTGCGCGTCGTGACGGCCGCGGGAAACGGCGACGTACGCGAAGCGTCGATTGACGAGCTGCTCACTGCTGCGCGCCGTGTCCACATGCACCAAGACGCGATCGGCCGTCTGGCCCTGGCTGCTGTGGCTCGTGACGGCGTAGCCGTGATCCAGATGGGTTCGGCCGTGATCGCCGACTGTGACAGAGCGTCCAGTGTCCAGTCTCAGGTGCAGGCGTCCGTCTTGGTCAATCCTCTCGACCTTCCCGAGATCGCGGTTGGCAACGCGCTGCGCGCGGTCAGGCGCGGTGAACTGCACGCGATCACCGACCGCCAACGACCGTGTCTCCTCGCGGTAGATCGTGACGCCCTGGAGACGGCGGGCGTCGTAGGAGACTCGCTCGCCGTTCTCGCGCGCGACCGTGAGCGTGTTCTCGCGGGCATTGACGTGTTCTACGCGCGCGTACTCGCCAGATTGGAGTCCAAGGGTACGACTGCCGACGCTGTACCGAACCACATCGCCTGCTTCGTAGCGTTCCGCCCATCGACGGTCCGCGCCAGTGATGTCTTGACGCGGGACCATGACCCGCATGTCGTGCTCGCGCGCCTCGACACGACCGCCCTGTTGCATGGCACGATGAATGGCCTGATTGAGATCACACCGCGACTCATTGTCGGGCGACACGACGAGCGTACGCGCAGGGCTTTGCATGTAGTCGCTGGCGATCTGCTGCACGCGATCCTCACGGTTCTCGATCTCATGCACTCGCCCTTGTCTGTCGAGCCGCTCGACCGCATTGTGGACCTGGCCGCGTGACAGATATTCCACGACCGTCCGGAGCGCGGGATCGCGTTGGCGGACGATGGTGTCCAGACGCACGGTCCTGATGCCAGCGTCCTGTAATTGCTCGTACGGGCGACCGGCCTCGACGCCTTGATGCTGCCGCACGTCACCCACCAGCCCGACGCGATCGCGGGCGTCGAGCCGCTCCATGAACGCGTGCATCTGCTTCGTGCTCGCAAGGCTTGATTCGTCGACGACGTAGAGCCGCGGCTGGGCGTCGGGCGCGGCGCCGCGTTCGACCAAGTGCCGCTGAAGGGTTCGAGACGGGATGCCGGCCTCTTCGAGCTGGTGCGCGGCGCGCGAGGTCGGCGCCAGCCCTTCGACGCGATAGCCTTCGCGTTCGGCGGCATCTCGCACAGCGGCCAGCGTCGTCGTCTTGCCCGCGCCGGCGACGCCCTCCAGTGCGAGCGTCTGATCGCGGCTCGTCAGCATCTCGCGCATGGCTGCCCGCTGATGCTCGCTCAGGCGGTCGTGATCGCGCTCCACGTCTCGGATCGTCTCGTGGCTGGCGATGGCCCTGTGTTGCCGCTGGCCGGCGCGCATCCGTTCGATCGTGTCCCGCTCCAGGTCCTGCATCTCGCGTGTGGTGAAATGGCGGCTTGGGCCTGACGACTCCTCGGCGCGGATGAACTCGCCGGCCTGAATCCGCGTCTCGAACTCCGCGCGGATCTCGGGTAACCTGCGCTCGCCGAGCGTGTGCGTGAGCGCGTCGCGCAGCAGGGCGCGCTCGTCCACGACAGCCTCGCGCTCGAGATTCCGCTCCTTTGCGAACGTCACGGCGACGCGCACCGTGGTACGGCCCTGGTCCACATCGTGAGCCTGCGCGCGCTCGTGAGCCGTCGTGACGACGCGGGTGGGTTGCTCACCGAAGTCGCGCGCCATCGCCTGATGGCGCTGTTGCATCTCCTCATGCGACAGGTCGAGTTTCGGCTCGCGCGTCTGGTGGGCGGCAATCTGCGCGGCGCCGACGCCCCGCTGCTCGACGCGCGCCAGGTGGTCCTCGATCTGCTGTCGCCGGGGACTCGACGCCTCCAGGTATGCGCGCGTGTAACCGCGGATCTCGGGCTGGCCGTTCCTGCCTCGTTCGATCTCATAGCCGAGTGCCGTCAGGCCATGCGCCAGCTCCGAGCGATAGACCGCCGTCGCGTACTGTTGTGTCCGATAGAGCTCCCGCGGTTGCAGCGGGCGCGTGTCGCCGCTCGCGGTCTCCGTGAGGTTGAACACGACGGCGTGGGTGTGGAGCTGCGGTGCCCCGTAGCCGTTCACTGGACGCGCGCTGTCATGCTCGAAGGTTGCCGCGATCCACCGGCCGGTGGTCTCCGGTCGACGATTCCCGCCGAGCCGCGCCTGAACGTACTGTTCCAACTCGTGAAGCGCCACGGCCACACTCTCGCGATGCACGGCCCGGACGCGCTCGTCGCCGCCGACCAATGCGGTCAGCGAGACGCTCTTCGGCGCGGAGAAGGTCGCATCCCAACCCCCGCGATGCTCCATCGTCGTGACCGTTTCGCCTCGGGCGTTCATCGTCCTATGCGGTGTCTGATGACGGACGAGTTGCGCACCCGTGAGCGGATGCTGGCCATCCGCGAGGCGCTCGAAGTGCTCGTCGCGCACGTCGCCGCACAAGCCCCACCGCTCCGCGAGCTGACCGTGCCACTGGCCGATGATCTGGTCGCCGGCCGTGTAGTAGTTGTCGCGCGCGCTCCGAAACTCCTCGACGTGATAGCGCCGCGCCTGCCCAGGGCTCAGTGGTGTGGAGATGGTGAGCATGGTCGTCGCGCCTTACCGAAAGAACGGCTCATGCCCCGGCGCACCGACTCGTACGCGCGTTTGCGTCTGTACCGGCGTGTCACCCAGCGCGAGGGTCTGTGCGGCTGCCGCGACATCGGACGCGGCGTCCAAGAGCAACGGGGACGGCGGGATCGCGCGAGCGATGAATCCCGGATGCTGCGCCGGTTGCTCCACTGGCGCGACATCCAAGCGCACGACCAGATTGAGCACTTTGAGCTAGCCCCGGAGATTTGGCAGCCCGCCGATCTCGCTCGC
>JBOGIN010000228.1:0-3020 GCA_050742275.1 Vicinamibacteraceae bacterium | reverse complement strand
CATCAAGGTCCTTGCACCTCCCCGCCCTCTACACTAATTTCCGGAGGGGAAAGTGTCTCAGCTATCTTGGCAGAGAGGGATAGCTGATCGCTTGGACGATGTATGACCGTGTGGTCGATGTGAGGTTCTGACGCGTCAATTCTTCCTGCCCTTCCTTCTTCGCACCCTTCCTTCTTCGTGTTCTTCGTGCTCTTCGTGGTGAACATCCTTCGTGTCCTTCATTCCCAATACGGTGGGCGTCCGTAGTGCGTATGGAGCCGCCGCTCGTACTCGCGTGTGAGGTGATCGACGGTCTCCAGCGGCGGGCTGCTCTTCATTTGATCACGCGCGAGCGCGACGGTGACCAAACGTTGGGACCACGAGACCTCACGGGTCCACGCTGGTGCAATCAGCACGCGCGCGCCGCCCCACCAATTGCTGGTGTCCACGAGAAGATAGCGGATGGTCCAGGTGCGGTCGTCGAACAGGAAATCGTCGATGTGCCCAATGTCGCCGTCGGTGGCGGCGATATGGTAGCCGGCGACGTCGGCGGTGCTGTGGACGTGGCTTGCCTCGACGTCTTGGAACGGCGGAGACTTTGGCGCCTCTGGCTGCGCCCGGGGCATCTCGATGGGGGTAACCGCCGCGCCCCACGCCGCAGGGCCATATCCATAGAAGGGCAACCCGTAGTAGTGAAAGTACTCGAGCTCGTACCCGCGAGAGACGGGCGGCGCAGACTCGACCGGCGGGCTCTTCTCAACGCGCTCGCGGGTAAGGTCGACCTGCACGCGCATGTCCGCCCAGTCCACGCGCGTGAAGAAGACTGGCGAGACGAGGACGTGACGCCCCGCGAGCCAGCCGCCCGTGTTCACCACGAGATACCGAATGGTCCAGTGCTGGTCGTCGAAATACAGATCCTCGACGCGTCCCACGTCGCCATCGGAGGCGTGCACTGTGCATTTGCGCAGATCGCTGGTGCGGTGGAGCTCCATGACATCTCGGGTGACGACAGCTGCAATCAGTACATACAGACGCAATGAGCGAGCCAGGTCGGCCGTTTCATCTTCAGGCGGCCCCTCCGGCGGTCGAGTCGTGACCGGCCCACGCTGCGCCCAGACACCCTAGATATCGTTGTCACGCATTGAGCACACCGTTGTCAACAGGGCAGGGTCGACGATGAGCAACAGGCCCCGAATGTCACGGACGTAGACGCCGCAGCCTTTCGCGATGTGCTTGTTTGCTCCCACCTCTGCCTGCCAGAGCTCTCCGTGGATGCGCACGAACCCGTGTGGATTGAGATCGGTGACGGCAACACCGGCGTCGCCGACGATGCGCGGCCTGCCCGATGTTGACTCATAGAAGTGGCGCATGGACGGGAAGAGCGCGAAGTCCTTGGCGATCCAGAGACTTACCAGCGCGATGGCCGCCCACGGCGGCACATCGAACCATTTCACGAAGAGCCAGCCAACCACGACGGCCAGAACCCATCCGGGAATCTGGAGGATCAGGTACTTCAACAGCGCCTCAGATAACGAGTAAAGCGCCATCTCATCAAGACGCGCCGCAGCCGCCCACGGCGGCAGGGTCGCGATTGCCTCGAGGGCGCGGACAGCGCCAGCGCCACGATGCGCCGTCTTCACTGCTCGCCTCGATGACTTCGGTCTCGATCCCCGCCATAATGACAGAAGGATGACCCTTTTCCATCCCCTCGTGGCTGACTGGTTCGTGCGCCGCTACGGCGATCCGACGCCGCCCCAGGCCGCCGGCTGGCGGGAGATCGCCTCAGGCCGCCACACGCTGATTGCCGCACCCACTGGATCCGGCAAGACCTTGGCCGCCTTTCTCTGGTCGATCAACGGCCTGGTCGAGCACGCGTTGGCCGGGACGCTCGACGATCGCACCGCCGTCGTCTATGTGTCCCCGCTCAAGGCGCTGAGCAACGACATCGAGAAGAACCTGCAAGAGCCTCTCCGTGGCATTGCGGAGGAGGCCGCGCGGCGTGGGCTGCCGCTTCCGGAGATTCGGGTTGCGGTGCGCACCGGCGATACCGCCGCACGAGACCGCGCTCGGATGCTTCGCCGGCCGCCGCACATCTTGATCACGACACCGGAGTCGCTCTTCATCCTATTGACGGCAGAGGGGAGCCGCCGTTTCCTGTGCGATGCGCGGACGGTGATCGTCGACGAGATCCACGCCTCCGCAGGTGACAAGCGCGGGTCGCATCTCGCCTTGTCGTTGGAGCGGCTGGATGCCCTCAGGGGGACGCCGCTGCAACGGATCGGGCTGAGCGCGACGCAGAAGCCCATCGCGGACGTTGCGCGCTTGCTCGTCGGCGTCCCCGACTCGGGCGACGAGGCGGCGCCCGCGTGCGCCATCGTCGACGTGGGACACCGCCGCGCCCTCGACCTCACCATCGACGTGCCGGACCAAGAGCTCGGACCCATTGCCACGCACGAGCTGTGGGCAGAGATCTACGACCGCATCGTCGCGCAGGTACAGGCGCACCGCGCCACGCTCGTCTTCGTGAGCACGCGCCGCCAGGCGGAGCGCGTCGCCCACGAGTTGAGCGAGCGGCTTGGCACCGACCGCGTGGCCGCGCACCACGGCAGTCTCTCGCGCGCGCGGCGCTTGAGCGCCGAGGAGCGTCTGAAGCGCGGCGAGATCGCGGTAGTCGTCGCAACCGCGTCGCTCGAGCTCGGCATCGACATTGGCCACGTCGATCTCGTGTGTCACATCGGCGCGCCGCGGCAGCTCGCGACGCTGCTCCAGCGCGTCGGCCGCTCCGGTCACTGGCTGGGCGCGACGCCGAAGGGCATTCTCTACCCGGTGACCCGCGACGAGCTGCTGCAGTGTGCGGCGGCGCTTCACGCGGTTCGGGCGGGCGAGCTGGATCGCCTCCTGATTCCGGAAGCGCCGCTCGACATCTTGGCGCAACAGATCGTGGCGATTGCGGCGACTGGCGAAATCGGGGAAGACGCGTTGTGGCGCTTGGTTCGCCGCGCGTACCCGTTCCGCCGGCTCGCGCGCGAGCAGTTCGATAC
>JBOGIN010000227.1:0-3518 GCA_050742275.1 Vicinamibacteraceae bacterium | reverse complement strand
GTGAGGGGCCTTCCACGGCGACGAGATACGTTCTCGTAGTTCTGAACTCGACACTAGGTGCACTTCGTGGGAAGTAAAACCGGTATGCCCCGCGGCTGCACGGCAGCGGTGTACGCGCTGATCGCCTGCTCGATCATGTCCGTTGTGGCTCCTGACCAGATCACTGACGAGCAGGTGGACGTGTCGCAGTCGCCACCGAACGTAACGGAGCTGCCGGTCTTCACAGTCACACACTGGCAAATCGCCTGCATCGGGTTGGCGGGGTCGACCGTGCAGACCACGTCCAGGCAGTTCGCCCACGGAGAACCCGACGGGCAGGTCATGACGGTCGAGCTGCTCGTGACGTTCTGGAGCGAGAACGCAGAATACAGCGTGTCACCCGCTGCTGCGCGCTGCTCACACGCTGTGTTGCCAAAGGAGGGGCCGTCCTCCACGAAGCATTGGCAGACGGCGATGCTTGGATCGGTCGGGGACAGCTCGCACGGTGCCGAGGTGCACAGCGCATAGCGTTGGAAGCACACGAACCCGCCATGACCCCCGCCTCCGGCCCCAGCAGCGGCCGCCACGCGGCCCGCGCTGCGCGCTGCTGCCCACCGCGGCGCGAGAATCAAGAGCAGCGCCGCTACCGGAAGACCCAGCGCCGCGCGTCCGAGCAGCGCCCGCCGTGTGACTGTTGTCCGCTCGGGTGTCTCGATCACCCGTGAGACCAGGGCAAGGATCTCCCCGGCCCCGCGCGCGGGCGCGGCCGCCAGGTTACCATCGCGCGCGATAAGGACGGCGCTCGGCGTCGCGGTTACGCCGTAGGCGGAGGCCACCGTCCGGTCCTCGTCCAACAGCACCCGTCGCAGCCCGTGCCCGTGCGCCTCGGAGTGGTTGTCCTCGGGCGAGCCTCCGCTAACCACCGCGACGGTCATCCGCCCATCGAGACGCGACTGCCACGTGGCGATCTCGGGCAGCAACGCGGTGCAGGCAACACAGGCCGGGTGACTGAAGACGAGCAGGAGCGGCCGTCGCCTCGCCAGCAACGCGTCGAGCGTCCACGTCCGCCCTGCCTCATCCGGCAGGGAGAAGCCCGGTGCGGCCACGCCTAGCCGCCGTCGCCACGATCGCACCAACCCCGGCCCAATCCACAGGATCGCCGTGACGACGCCGAGCGCCGCGAAGACGAGCGGAGCACGACCGTCCGCGACAACGAACCCAGCAATCGTCGCAAGGAGCCCGTTCCTGGCGACAGTCGACCAGCCAACCGGCGCGGCGTGCAGCCGGCCGAAGCAGTGGCACTCGGGTGTCCGCCCACGCGCGAGGTTCACGGCAACTGCGCCGCTGAGGCCCAGCAGCAAGACCAGCGCACCGAGCGCGCCGCCGGGTGCTGTTGGACCCAGGAGAAGGGCGAGCGCCACTCCCAGCTCACACGTCACGAGCACCCACCCGAGCGGCACCACCATTCCGGCCGGCACGCCGAAGCCGGCGAGCATACGGTGGCTCCCGGCGCGGTCGTCGAGCTTCACGATCCCCGCAACCGCGAAGACCCCGGCGAGCAGAACCGTCGCCAGCAACAGCAGCATCATCTTCGAAGACCTCCAGCGATAGGACGCAACTTGGACATCGCGCTGCAGGACAGTTTGGCGTTCAAGCCCTTGAATTCACGAGGGCGGGGAGCAAAGAACGGGCCATCCGCCAGATCCTTGTAAAGCTCCGAGAGGTCAGCAGGCGAGCCGGCGCGAAAGTGTGTATTCCGGCGATGCCGATCACCGCTTCCGGAGGAATCCGAACGCGTTCCGGAGGAGAACGCGCGCTATGCCGGCAAGTACGACCTGGCGATCTGGAGGTGCGGGTCTTCGAGCAGGACGGCGCGCTGATGGCGCAGGCGACGAACCAGCGCGCGCCGAGGTCGACCTCGCCTTCCGTTCCGTCGACGAGCCGGACCCGTAGCCGGTAGCTCGGGGGGCCTTCGCCGCGACCATGCGTTACAGCACGACAGCTCCTCTACTCGAGCGGCTCGATCTCTCCGGCCGCTCATGCGCCCGCGCTCGGTCCCACGCCGCCCGGAGCTCATCCTGGTTGTCGTCCAGGCGTTCATTCGCGGTGGTCATATGTCAACAAATCGCCCGGCTGACAATCCAGTTCGCGGCACAAGGCGGCGAGCGTGGAGAACCGGATCGCTCTCGCCTTGTTCGTCTTGAGGATCGAAAGATTCGCGAGCGTCATCCCCACGCGCTCGCTGAGCTCCGTCAGCGTCATCCCTCGCCGCTCAAGAGCGCGATCGAGCGTTACCCGGATCGCCATGGCTCAGATGGTCAATGACTGCTCGGCTTCGAGCTCGGCGCCCCGGCGGAATATCGCCGCCAACGCCAGCAGCACGAGCGCGAAGAGCACCAGTGATCCGTCGATGTGTAGGCCAACAGGGACCGCCATGCGGTCGCTCACCAGGCCTCTTCGGGCGGCCAGAGCCGCCACGGTCTCCGAGACGCCGTTGAGCAACGCGAGCCCGAGCAACAGGAGCCCCAACCAGCGGAGCCGCACCGCATTAGCTGCATCGAAGGGGGCACCGCCACGTACACTTTGGAAGATGCGGCGAAGATGGTGCAGGAACAGCAGCATCAGCGCGAAGCCCGCCGCTATATCCGTCCAAAGCACGGCGAAAAACCACCACGGCAGCATCGAGATCGGCAGCTTGAGCGATCCGCGCACGTCCTCCACAGTGACTTGAGCCTCGCCCCAGCGTGTGAGCACGGTCGCGTTCGTCGAGTCCAGCTCGGCGACCGGCACCGGCAATCCGATCGTCCAGTCGGGATTGTCGGCCGCAAGAACCTTCAGGGCAGGCATCCCGATGAGGAGGAGGCCCGTGATCACCAACAGCCCGTAGTACGCGATCGAAACGAGGGTGGTCAGCACTCGCACCACGCGATCAGGACGGTACCCCTGCATGGATCTCCCTCCCGCAAGGTTTATCGATCATCGATATTATTGAGAATCGATAAAGGCCGCAAGTGCTCAGGGCGGAGCCAGGTAGAAGCTGATCACGCGAAGCGGGCTCACGTTGGACCAAGACGACATGGTCATCCGCGCGGCGCGCGTCGATAGAATGCTCTAGTCGCGAAGTCGACCATCGAGGTTGGCTGGAATCCAACGATCCTCGGCGGCCAGCGCCGCAACCGGACCGCGCTCCCGCGCTCGGCCGCCGACGTGGCCGCGGCATGCGGGCCCCGGTGCTCTATATCCGTTTGATTGTCGCGAGCCAGGCTGGTGCGCCGTCGTCGTGGTACCTCGTCTTCAACCGGTCCGGTTGGATGGCGGTGACGTTCCATCCAATAGTGGGGTTGAACGCCGTTCTCAGTTCCTCCTGACTGACGGGGTGCGGGCCGGTGTCGGGACCATGGTCACTGAAGCACAACACGTACAGGGTTCCTTCATGGTGGGTCACCGACGCCAAACTCGCGACGTATCGTGGTCGCTCGTCACCGTCGAAAGTGTGGAACAGTCCGCAGTCCAGCACCGTCTCAAACATGCGCCTCAAA
>JBOGIN010000226.1:0-5878 GCA_050742275.1 Vicinamibacteraceae bacterium | reverse complement strand
CGCGCGGCAACATCAGCGCCGGCGTTGGCTACACGTGGATCCTGAGCCCTCGCACGGTCGTCGACGTCCGCGTGGGCTTCACGCGATATTTCGATGCCGACTTTGTGTTTGGCGAGGGATTCGACATCGCGACGCTGGGCTTCCCAGCAACGTTCACCGACAGCGTGGCGTTTCGTACCTTCCCGCGGTTCGAGATGGACGGCGACGTGGAAAGTCTTGGTACGGACCGCACATCCGGCACGACCTTCGTCAACCAATACAATGCCCTCGTCAACGTTCACTCCAACGTCGGCCGGCATTCAGTCAAGTACGGATTCCGTTACCAAGTCGCGCAGGAAAACGTCTCCGATCCCGGCAGGGCCAGCGGCGCATTCGAGTTCGATCGGATGTTCAGTCAAGGTCCCGACCCGACGACGAGCGCGACGAACAGCGGCCACGATTTTGCCTCGTTTCTGCTCGGAACGCCGTCGAGCGGCTCTGTGGACACTGAAATTTCGCCGGCGCTGCAGAACACGTATTACGCAGGGTATGTGCAGGACGACTGGAAAGTCACCAATCGCCTGACGCTCAACCTGGGCCTCCGAGTCGAACACGAAGCGCCGGTGACGGAGCGGTTTGACCGCGGCAGCGCTGGCTTCGACTTCTCGGCCGCCAGTCCACTTGCCGCGCGGGCGCAGGCGAACTACGCGGCGAACCCGATTCCGGAGCTGGCCGCGCTGAACGTTCGCGGCGGGCTCCGGTTTCTCGCCACCGACGGCGCGCCACGGGGCAACCTCGATATGGAGAGCCTGCTCCTGTCGCCGCGATTCGGGTATGCGCTCCGCCTGACGGACGCCATCGTGTGGCGGGGCGGTTATGGTCTTTTCTACCTTCCGAACAACGTGTCGAATTACCGTCTGGACGGATTCAGCCTGTCCACGCAAATGGTGACGTCGCTGGACGATAATCTCACGCCGTTCAACCGTCTGTCCGATCCGTTCCCGACCGGGCTCGTTCAGCCGCCGGGCGCGGCGGGAGGCCTGCTGACCGGGACCGGGCAGTCACTCACGGCCGGTGGGATCGCGACCGACGGGCAAGTGCCAAATTACAAGCACGGCATGAGTCATCAATTCTCCACGGGATTCCAGGTGGTGCTGCCGGGCCGCGTCTCTCTCGAAATGTCTTACGTCGGCAACGTCTCGCGGAGGCTTCCGATCACGCGCAACATCAACGAATTTCCGGACGAATTTCTGGCGCTGCGCACACGCCTGAATGAGAGCGTGCCCAATCCGTTCCATGGAGTGATCACCGACCCGACGAGCGCGCTGAGCGAGCCAACGACGACCGTATCCCAGCTCTTGAAGCCATTCCCGCAGTATGTGGACTTGGAGCAAACGGTGGTGCCGGACGGACGGTCGACCTACCACGCACTGCAGGTGCAGGCCAACAAGCGCCTGGCGAACGGGCTAACATTCGGGGGAGCATATACGTTCTCCAAGTACATGGAAGCCACGTCTTACCTGAACGCGAACGATCCCGCGCCCGAGTGGGTGATTGCCGAGGCCGACCGGCCGCACCGGCTCGTGCTGTACGGCTTGTATGAGCTGCCGTTCGGCCCGGGCAAACCCTTTGCTGCCACGAATAACCCCGTGCTGAAACATGTCATCGGCGGCTGGCAGGTGAACTGGGTCGGAACGTTTCAGTCCATGCAGGCCCTCGAGATCGAGGACGCGGAGCGCGCGTACAAGTCCGAGGCCAATCCGCATACGGTCGATCAGTGGTTCGACGTCGAGCAGTTCGTGGTGCGCGAGCCGTTCACACTGCGCGCGCTCTCGACGCGTGTCGCCGACCTCCGTGCGCCTGGCATTCACAAGTGGGACATCACGGTCATGAAGGGGTTCGAGATCAAAGACGGAGTGCAACTCAAGTTCCGGGCGGAGCTCTACAACGTGTTCAACCGGACGCACTTCGGAGAGCCGAACAGCACAGTGACCAGCTCGAACTTTGGGCGAATCACGGACACGCTGCTGGAACCTCGCGAGATCCAGCTAGCGATGCGCCTCGAATTCTGATTCGGGGGGGACAGAAGGGCATTATGCTCCTTGTTAGCTCTCTCCTTCTGATACTGACTGCATGGGTGTCGCTGAACGCGCAGTCCCCGATATTCGATGTGATGGCACAGGGCGCGAAAGGCAACGGCCAGACGCTTGACACAGCAGCGATTCAGAGAGCCGTTGACGCGGCCCACCAAGCCGGGGGCGGCGTGGTCTCTTTTCCGAACGGCAACTTTCTCAGCGGCACCATCGAGCTGAAAAGCAACGTCACGCTGCGTTTGTCGCCTGGGGCGACTCTGTGGGGCAGCAGGAAGATAGAGCATTATGCCCGGCCGCACCTGATCTATGCGCGCGGGGCCGAGAATATCGCCATCGACGGCGGGGGCACGATCAACGGCAACGGCGACGCCTTTTGGGATGCCGACTTCAAACCACGCGGCAAGCGGCCGAGCCCGGCTATCGAGCTGGTGGAAAGCAAAGACATCCGTATCGAGAACATCCGGATTCGCAACACCGCGGGCTGGGGCATTCACCCTCTGCTTTGCGATCGGGTGCTCATTCGCGGCATCTCGATCGTCAACGACTATCGGGGTCCCAACACCGACGGCATCGACCCGGACTCGAGCCGGAACGTGATTATCTCCGACAGCTATATCGAGACCGGCGACGATGCGATTGTGCTCAAGACGACCGGGCGTCTGGGACGTCCGGCGCCGCCCTGCGAGAACATCACGGTCACCAACTGCGTGCTGATGAGCGACGATGCCGCGCTCAAGCTCGGCACGGAAAGCCACGGCGACTTCCGCCATATCCGGGTGTCGAACAGCGTCATTCGCAAGAGCGGCGCAGGCGTGGCGATTTACGGAAAGGACGGAGGAACGTTCGAGGACGTGAGCTTTTCCGGTCTTGCGATCGAAACGTCTGCGCTTGAAAAGCGCCGGAGCCGGACTTATCCCATTTATATCGATCTCGACCGGCGCTCCGAAGACTCGCGGCAAAGCCAGATTCGCGACATCACATTCAGCGACATCACCATCCGAGCAAAGGGCCGTGTGCTTGTCACGGGAATGCCGGCGCAGCCTCTGGAAAACCTCACGTTCCGCAATATCGCCATGCGCATGACGGGGTTCGAATCGCTGGAGGGGGCCTCGCAGCCGAGAGGATCAGGCAGCGCGAGGCGTGTGGCGCAAAGGATCGATCACGGACCTACACCTGCGGCGTTCGTGGTGACGAACGCGAAGGGAGTGACGCTCGATGGAGTTCGGGTGCACTGGGACATGGGCGGCGACGCGCCGGAACGGCATGCGCTGTACCTTTCCGGCGTGCAGCACGTCATGATCAGCGGCTTTCAAGGCCGCTCGGCGCCGGCGAACGGCGAGCTGGCTGCGATCGGTCTGCATGAGACTGGAGACGTATTCATCACGGGCAGCCGGCCCGATGAGGGGACCGGCGTATTCGTGGGTGGAAGCGGAGTGGCGCCGACGGGCGTCACGCTCAGCGGCAACGACCTCCGGCATGCCGGAAAGGGGATGGCTGAGGGCGCGGTGTACATTCCCGTGCCGTGATGCAGCTTTAGGTATTGGCGCGATGCATGGCTCGCCTGTCCGGTAGAAGCGGGAGATTTCGCATGAAATGCATTGTCCTTTTTCTGTGTCTGTTCGCATATGCGGGCGCGGAAGCGGCGCCCCCATTGCGGGCCGGAGTGGCGCGGGCCGACATCACACCCGCCGTCTCCATGCCAATGTACGGCTATGAGAATCGCGAGTGCGGTCCCTCGAACGGCACGCATGATCCGCTCTATGCCAAGGCGCTGGTGCTCGAAAGCAGCGGCTCGCGCATGGCGGTCGTCACCCTCGATCTGGGTAGCATCGTGTCCGAACGGCTGAAGGATGAGGTCGCGGCGAAACTCGGCATTCCGGTGCTGCTGCTGGCGGCGTCACACACGCACTCCTCACCCGCCTTCCTGTCGTTTGGAAGCGCGCCGGTCCGCGACGACTCCGGCGCCGCGTATCGGGCTGAGCTGGAGCAGAGGATCTTCCGCGCGGTGGAGCAGGCATCGAAGTCGATGTTTCCCGCGCGCCTCGGCGTCGGACGCGGCTCGATTCAGCTCGGGTACAACCGACTCCAGTTGCAGAGCGATGGCCGCTCGCGCGTGCTGTTCCGCAACCCCGAACGCATACCCTGGGGTCCGGTGGACCCGGAGGTCAATCTGCTCCGCGTCGACGACATGGCGGGCCAGACGCGCGCCCTGCTGGTGCATTATGCGGCGCATGCGGTGGTGCTCGGGAAGACGAATTGTAAGTTCTCGGCGGATTATCCCGGAGTGATGCAGACGAGGGTCGAACGCGAACTGCGAGGCGCACAGGTCATGTTCGTGCAGGGAGGCGCGGGCGACATCAATCCGCTGCTGATGGGCCGGTCAGGGAACGAGGCCACCGACTTCGCCATTCTGCAGAAGATGGGAGATCTCCTCGCGACCGAAGTCATGCACACGAACAAGAGCGTGACCGGCGTCGAAGCCGGCCCGATTCGCTCGCGGAGTGAACGGCTCGAATTCCGGAACCGGTGGAAGAGAGACAAGAAGCTCGCGGTGGGAGTGACGACCGTCCTCATCGGCAAGGACATCGCGATCGCCACGGTGCCAGGGGAGCCGATGCACCTGCTGCAGAAGACCTGGAAGTCTCGGGCCGACGTGGCACATCCTTTCTTTTATGGCTACACCTACACGAATGGCGGAACCTGGGCCGGATACATCCCCGATCTGCGCTCCGCCGCGCGCGGCGGTTACGGCGCCGACGCGTCGACCACGATTGAAGTGGGCGCGGGCGAGCGGATCATCCAGCAGCACCTGATCAATTTGTACGATCTGCAAGGAATGTGGCGCGGAGCTCCCGGGAAGCCGTAGCAACCGTCGACCTCCTTCGCTTCACTGCGTACGCCAGACACCCGCTCGAGCAGCTAGTCTAATCAGTCGGATGTCTGTCATAGCGCCTCCCGCCCACAGCCATCCTGTGGTATGACATCCGCGCCACATAGAGGTTATGACAGGTCATTTTCACAGCCCCGCGCCATGGTGGCCGGGCTGGCTCACCTGAGGTGTGTGCATGCGTACGCATCGCGTCGGCGTCGTCCTGCTCGTGCTTTCGCTCTCCACTCTTCGTCCACTCCCTGTCACCGCCCAGTCGAATCTGGCGTCGCTGCGAGGGACCGTGGCGGACGCCACCGGCGCGATGATTCCCGGCGCCACCCTCACCCTGACCGAGCCGGCCACCGGCAGCATGGTGCGGGCCGTGGTCAGCGACGACTCCGGTAATTACGAGATGCCGGATCTGAGACCCGGCACGTACCGCCTCGAGGTGGCGTTGGAGGGCTTCAAGACCTTCGTCTCCGAGAACGTGCTGCTGGAAAGCGGCCAGACACGACGCATCGACGCCAGGCTCGAGGTCGGCGGCGCCAAGGAAGAGGTGACGGTGGTGGCGGGGGCGCAGGTGCTCACCACGGACACCGGGCAGATCAGCGGGCGCTTCAATGCCCAGGAGTATCAAAAGAGCGCCTTCGTCGACGTGTTCCCGTCGCCGTTTGCCATGTTTTCGACTCAGCCGGGCGTGCAGGGATCGGGCTGGGGCGTCGTGGTGGCGGGCCAGCCGCGCACCCAGATGGTGGAAGCGATGGACGGCGTCCACTCCCGCCGACAGGGGAACACGAACAACACCAACTTCATGGAAGAGGTATCGGTCAACATCGTCAACGCGCCTGCGGACAGCTCGCGCGTGACGAGCTACAACATGGTCTCGAAACGCGGCCAGAACGAGCTCCGCGGCATGGCCTATTACGAGCATTTCAAC
>JBOGIN010000225.1:0-1956 GCA_050742275.1 Vicinamibacteraceae bacterium | reverse complement strand
CTGCTACACGACACGCAATCCGGCGCGGCCGGAGGAATGCGTTGGAGAGTTCGCCAACTCCACCCCGGCGGACGTGGCCGCGGCGGTAGACTCGGCTGCCGCCGCACGGGAGACCTGGGCCAGTACGCCCGGACCCCAGCGCGGCGCGCTGCTGTTCCAGTTCGCCCAGCTCCTGGAGCAATCGAAGGCGGAGCTCGGGCGGATCGTCACGCTCGAGCAGGGCAAGCCGCTCGCCGAGGCAGAGGGCGAGGTCGCGCGTGCGGCGGCAGAGGCACGCTTCATGGCCGGCGAAGCCAGCCGCGCCGTGGGGCACACGTTCCCGAGCGCGCGTCCCGGCGTCACCTGTTATACGACGTCCGAGCCGCTTGGCGTCGTTGCCGCGATCTGCCCCTGGAACTTCCCGGTGGTCACGCCGGTGCGGAAAATCGCGCCGGCGCTGGCATGGGGCAATACCGTTGTCTGCAAGCCATCGTCTCTGACGCCCTGGTCGGCCTGCCATCTCGTTGGGCTGCTCGAAAAGGCGGGAGTCCCGCCTGGCGTGGTGAATCTCGTTACCGGCCAAGGCTCGGTCATCGGCGACGCGTTGATTGACGACGAGCGCGTGCGCGGCGTGAGCTTTACCGGCTCCACCGCAGTCGGCATGCACATCTCCGAAGCGGCTGGACGCCGATTGGCGAGAGTGCAGCTCGAGCTGGGCGGCAAGAATCCGGCGCTCGTCTTCGATTACGAGGACCTGGACGAAGCAGCGCGCGAGATCGTGGCTGCGGCGTTTCAGTGCAGCGGCCAGCGCTGCACCGCCCTCAGCCGCGTCATTGTCGCCGACGCCCAGGCCGATGCCCTCCTGGAGCGCATCGTCTCGCTGGTCGATCGCCTCGAGGTGGGCGACGGATCGAAGCCTGGCACCACGATGGGACCATTGGTGAGCCATGCCCAGCTGCGCAGCGTCGATCGCTACGTCAGTCAAGGCATCGACGCGGGATGCGAGCTGGTGACGGGCGGCCGGGCGCTTGTCGACGAGCCGGAGCGGCAGGGATACTACTACGCGCCGACCGTGTTCGACCGCGTCCCGGCCGACTCTCCGTTGGCTGTCGAGGAGATCTTTGGGCCGGTGCTTCCGATCCTGAGGGTGCGCGATTTGGACGAGGCCATCACGATCGCCAACGGCACACGCTATGGTCTCGCGGCGTCGCTGTTCACCTCTCGCGCGAGCGCCGTTCGCGACGTCATCGGGCGTGTCGAAGCCGGCATGATTCATGTGAATCATGGCACCGCCAGCCAGGCGCACGTTCCGTTCGGCGGCGTCAAGGATTCTGGACAAGGGGCCTATTCAATTGGCCCGACAGCAAGAGAGTTCTTCACCAATGTCAAGACCATCTACGTCAGGTGGTAGCGCGATGAAGCCGGCGCACGCGCCAACGCTCGAGCCGTTGTCCGGCACCCTCCAATTGGGCGCGCGAGCTTATGGCTCGTTGTGGAACGGCATCGTCGGCGGCCGCATCGAGCCAGGAGCGCAGCTTCGCCCGGACGCCATTGCCGAGCAGCTCGCGATCAGCACCACACCGGTGCGTGAAGCGCTCCACCGGCTGGAGGGAGACGGCCTGGTGGTGAAGCGGCCCTATCAAGGCTGGTTCGTGCGGGCGTTCACCGAACAAGAGGTGCGGGAGCTGTACGAGATGCGCGCCGCGCTGGAGTGCTTCAGCGTCCGGCTGGCCTGCGCGCGCATTACAGACGAGGAGCTGGCGTGGCTCCGCCAGCATCAATCGGTCGGCGAGGCCGCCCTGAGAGATGGCGACATGGATGCGTATCGAGCTTACAACCGGGACCTGCACGCGGCGATCATGCGGGCGGCTCGTAACTCCTATCTCTCGTCCATGATGGGGCAGCTCGACCTGCAGAGTCAGATACTGATGGCGCGGACGATTCGGCTCGTCGGGCGTCCATCGCGTGCGATCGAGG
>JBOGIN010000224.1:0-1602 GCA_050742275.1 Vicinamibacteraceae bacterium | reverse complement strand
GAGGAGGTTCGATGGCCGCGACCTCCTCTGACAGGCTCATTGACACGCTCCAGGACTGGGGTGTCGAAGTGGTGTTCGGCCTCCCCGGCGACGGCATCAACGGCATCATGGAAGCGCTGCGCACGCGCCAGGATCGCATACGTTTCGTGCAGGTCCGCCACGAAGAGAGCGCGGCGTTCATGGCGTGCGGCTACGCCAAGTTCACCGGAAAGCTCGGCGTGTGTGTCGCGACGTCGGGGCCGGGTGGGCTGCACCTGCTCAACGGGCTCTACGATGCGAAGCTCGATGGTCAGCCCGTGGTCGCGATTACGGGACACCACTTCCACGATCTGATCGACACCTTCGCGCAGCAGGATGTCAACCTCGATCGCGTGTTTGCGGACGTTGCCGTCTACAACACACGCGTCATGGGACCCGCGCATGTCGCGAACGTCGCCGAGCTCGCATGCCGGAGCGCGCTCAGCCGCCGCGGCGTGGCTCACATCAACTTCCCGGTGGACCTTCAGGAAGCGGCGATAGACGAGGGGCTCAGATCGAAGCGAAACGTCGCTGGCCACACCTCTCGAGCCTTTGCAGGGCAAACGATCATGCCCGCCGAGGAGGATCTACAGCGCGCGGCGGACGTGCTCAACGCCTGCGAGCGAGTGGTGATTCTCGCCGGGCGCGGTGCTCTCGGCGCGACCGACGAGCTCGAGCGGACCGCCGATCGACTGGCAGCGCCAATCGTCAAGGCGCTCCTAGGGAAGGCGGCTGTCCCAGACGACAGCCCATTTACCACCGGCAGCATCGGACTGCTCGGGACGCGCCCCTCACAGGAGGCCATCGAGAGCTGCGATGGTCTTCTGATCGTCGGGTCCTCGTTTCCGTACATCGAGTTCATGCCGCGGCCAGGGCAGGCGCGCGGTGTGCAGATCGAGATCGATCCCGTTCGGATTGGCCTGCGGTATCCCGTGGAAGTCGGGTTGGTTGGCGATAGTCGGCGCACGCTGCACGCGCTCCTTCCTCTTCTCGGACCGAATCGTGACCGTGGATTTCTCGAGAACATCCAATCCGACATGCGGGATTGGCGTGAGCTGATGAAAGAGCGAGGGACGCGTCGGGACACGCCCATGAAGCCGCAGGTCGTGGCCTGGGAGCTGGGCCAGCGCTTGCGCGACGACGCGATCGTGACATGCGACAGCGGCACGGTGGCCACCTGGTGGGCGCGGCAGATTCCAGCGAGACGCGGGCAGATGCATTCGCTGTCCGGAACGCTGGCGACGATGGCGCCCGGCCTGCCGTACGCCATCGCCGCGCAGATTGCCTATCCCGATCGGCAGTGCGTCGCATTCGTTGGCGACGGCGCGCTGACGATGCTCATGGGGGAGCTGGCGACCTGCGTGCGGTACAAATTGCCCGTCAAGATCGTTGTCGTCAAGAACAACACGCTCGGCCAGATCAAGTGGGAGCAAATGGTCTTCCTGGGCAATCCGGAATACGGGTGCGACCTCCAGCCCATTGACTTTGCGGCCGTGGCGCGCGCGTGCGGGGTAGAGGGATTCCGTGTGGAAGACCCGCACGAGTGCGGGCACGTCATGGAGACGGCGCTTGCGACACCAGGAC
>JBOGIN010000223.1:0-3013 GCA_050742275.1 Vicinamibacteraceae bacterium | reverse complement strand
GTATGGGATGCCGCGTTGCATCCGGATTAGGCCCGCAATCTGCCAACCACCCAACAACTGCCCCATGAGGCCGTCGCTCGACAGCCAGCGCTTGCCGTCGCCGAACGGCAAGTCGTACCCGAAGCTGATGGTGCCGCGATGTCGCTGGTGGTACCGCGACCACCCATAGTCGGCGTCCTTGTCCCAGCGAAACGCGGTGTCGTTGGCTTCGGCCTCGCCGGAGTTGGTGTCTCGATTCGACGAGATCTGGTATGTACCGAGAAAGTAGAATCCAGCCGAGTACCGCTTCTCGACACGGAACGAGAGGCCCTCGAAGTCGCTGCGGCCGTCGTTGGACGAGGTGAGGATCGCCGGATCAAACGTGGGATACGGCAGTCGCTCGGTGATTGGCGTCGTTCCCTCAAGCGGTTGGTTCAGGTTGAAGCGTTTGTGCAGATTGCGGCCGCGGCTTCCTGTATAGGCGACCTCGAAGACGTAGTCACCTCCAAAGGCGCGCTGCACGTTGACGTTCCACTGCACCGTGTAGGCACTGCGATTGTCGGGATTCATCGAGAACGGCGCCGGGAAGCGCTCGATCGCGCTCAGGTCCGGAAAGAGTGTGTCCACCTGCACGGGACTGTCCACGTCCGGGGTAATGTCGAACCGCCCGGCGAACGGCGGCACCAAACGAGTAAACTGCAGCTCGTTCAGATTCAGGTTGTCGTAGTAGATGCCGAAGCCAGAGCGGATGACCGTGCGATCGTTCAGGTTATACGTTGCCCCCACACGCGGCGCCCAGTTGTTCAAGTCGGCCTGCGTGATGCCCTTGGGGAAGTACCCGTCCTGATCGACGGTGAGCGGCGCGAGCGTGGGCGGAATGTTGTCCGGCACATTATGGTACGCGATCATGCCGGTCTCTGGATCGAACGAGCCCTCGATATCGTTGACCTCGGCCCAGGGTGCCAGGTATTCCCAGCGCAGACCGAGCTGTACGGTCAGCGCATTCGTCACCTGCCACACGTCATCGACGAACGGCGCAACTGTGGGCGAGCGGTAGTCGGAGTCAGACGTGCCGAACTGCCCTCGACAGAGCGAGCAGTATCCGAGTAGATAGTCGGCAACGGGCTCGCCGGTGAAGATGCCGTCAAAGGTGAAGGCGCCACGCGGGGACACCGGCGTGCCTTGATAGTACTTGCGGTATTGCGCCTGCACGCCGAAGCGTAGATTGTGGTTCTTCCACGTCTTGCTCGTGGCGTTGGAGAGGCTGACGATCGTCTCGGTCGCGCCCTGCCCGCGACCCCAGCCGGGGAAGCCACTGTAGCCGGTGATGCTCCCACCCGGCGGGCCGTAATAAAGCGGATTCACCGCGCCCTCGATGTTCTGAATGCCGATCGCTCCCAACACGTTGCGCCCTTGCTGCTCCGGGTCATACGGGACGCTGAGGCTCCAGCGCTCGTAGTGGTTGTAGCCGACCCGCACCTCGTTCACGAGGGACGGTGAGATGACCCACGTGTGGCCCACCGCAAGATTGCGGGATCCCTCCGGCGGCATCGAGATGTCGAAGGCGTTCTCGTTGACCTCGTCGTTGTCGAACCACATGAAGCGCTGAAAGAAGCTGTGGCTCGGCCCTAGGACTTCATCGAGGCGCGCCGTGAGCGTGTCGACGTTCCGCGTCGTGTTGCCGACTCGCAGGTAGTTGTTCACGCCGGGGTTGTTCGGCGCCGGAATGGTCGGCGTGACGGCCCTTGCAAACCGTGAGAAGCGCTCGGGCGGAACTATATTGCCGGGGAACGGCCTGCCGGTGAGCGGATCGATGACCGGCATGGAGAGGCTCGAGAAATCGCCCGCCAACATCGCCCGATCCGGCACCGTCTCCTGAAAGATCTCCGATTCCTTGTTCCGCGCGCCTTCGTAGCTGCCGAAGCCGAAGATCCGGTTCCTCACGATCGGGCCACCGAGCGTGGCGCCAAAGACGCTGCGCCGGAAGGGCGGCTTCTCTTGATCCGTCGGCGCGAAGTAGTTGCGGGCGTTGAGCTGTTCGTTTCGGAAATACTCGGACACGCTGCCGCTGAACTGATTCGTGCCGGACTTGGTAGCCATGGAGATGACCGCCTGGCCTTGGCCGTACTCCGTGGAGAACGAGTTGCGGAGCAAGCTAACCTCCTGGACGCTGTCGGCCGGCGGCAACAGCGACAGGTTGTTGAAGCGAAGCGAGCGGACGTAGACGCCATCGATTGAATAGTTGGTGGAGCTGTCACGCCCGCCCTCGACCGTCACGTACCAGGCTCGGCTGCCGCTCTGCCGGTCGGAGGAGGACACACCGGCCGCCAGCGTCGCGAACTGCAGCAGGTTCCGGTCTCGCGTCGGGAGGCTCTCCAACTGCTTTTCAGCGATCACCTGACCTACCGACGCGCTCTTCGTTTGGAGCAGCGGCGCCGCGCCGCCGACCGTGACGCTCTCCTCGAGGTGTGCCACGCCGAGAACGACGACCGGGCTCGCGACTTGACCGAGCCGCAGCACCACGTCGGCAATCTCGGCGGTCTGAAATCCGTCGAGCTCCACGCGAACCCGGTAAGTCCCCGGCCGCAGATTCGGAATCGAGAATCGTCCCTCGGCATCCGTGATTGCTGTCCGCTCGGCGTTGGTGCCGGTATTCGTGACCGTGACAGTAGCGCCTGGTAGGGCCGCCCGCGTGGAATCGGTCACTTGAGCAACGATTCCGGAAGATGCCGATTCCTGAGCCGCTGCTTGCGCGGAGAGTAGGAGTCCCGCTTTCGCGAGGCTCACGCGTGTCCGCCACATAGGCCCCTCCCTGTCCAAGAAGACACGTCTAGCATCGAGTGAAGAGACCCTGGCTGACGTCATATCACGGGGTCAAGCGGTTTTCGTGTGCCAGACGACGTTTGATGCTACGAAATCCATTCACGACTCAATGACTCACCTCTCGGGACAGGTAACACGTGGGATCGTGGCGTTCGCGGGATAAGACGTGTCATGCCAGACAGCGACGAGCGTGACGCGGTCGGTTCTGGTG
>JBOGIN010000222.1:0-3548 GCA_050742275.1 Vicinamibacteraceae bacterium | reverse complement strand
GAAAGGCAAGGCCACCATCGACAAGGTGACGCCGTGCTTCTCGCACAGCTCGCGCGTCTTCTCGACATCGTCGACGGTCCAGTAGCCTCGTTCGCCCGGATCCGGGGGATACCCGCAGATGTGATCCACACCGTGACGCTTGACGTACTGCAACATCTCCGCGGTGGTTCCGGAACGCTGCGTTCCTACGTGCATCCGGACGCCTCCCTCTGGCGCCGGCTTGGTCGCGCTCCGCGGCGGCGCGCCGTCGGAGCGCCGCGGCTCCAGACCGGCCGCAACAGCAGCCATTCCTCCACCGAGGGAAAGAAACCGACGGCGATTCATCGACACCTCCGGGTTGAGAAGGGCGTGGGAATCAGCGCGGAGTCGAGACGATCCCATGGTACGGCGCCACGACCTCTTCCCACAGCGCCTGTATGTACGCGAACCCGTAGCCGGGATCGTCGATGGTTTGAATGCCTCGGTAGGCGCCGATGGAATAATTGCGATAGCCGTGCTCGAGCTTGTACCAAAGATCCTCCGCGCCGGTCCCGACAAGCGACGCAATCGTGTCGGAGGTGCTGCCGCGCTCCCACAGACCATTGGCAATCAGCGCACCTTGCACGAACAGGCTCGGCTTGAGGCCGCCGAAGGCGTAATAGCTGGCGCTTCGCGGTCCGCCGCCATCGACCGAGTCGAACTCCAACAGCATCCCGGGCTCGCCGAGAGTGGGGAGCCCCTCGCAACCACTGTCAATCACACCTGCAAAACCGCCCGGCGCGTCCTCGACCGGGATGCCCTGGCCGTCGTTGAGCCCGCAGGCGGACGTGCGGCCGTAGGTGTTGAAGGCGAGATCCGCTTCGAGCTGCATGGTGTCGCTGAGCGGCACTCCCCAGAGCGACCAGTTGCGCACGGCTGACTCGATCCGCGCGCCGGTTGGCGCGATGGACTCTGGATGGTCCTTCTTCCAGTTGAAGGTCTCACAGGAATTGTCCAAGCGGAGCGCGCAGAGTCGGGCAGCGAACAGCTCGTGCCGATAGCTGCGCAGGAAGCGCTCTGCCTGCACGACACCGAAGTACGCGGCTGCCACCAGCACCGAGCCGCCCATGCCCTCACGGAAATTCGGATTCCATCCGCGGCCGACGTTGGTATCCGCGTCCAGCGTCCGCTCCGGCTCGCCGGAGAGCACGAAGGGATTATTGTCGCTCGTCGTGAACGCTCCGGCGACGAGCGACGCCTGCATCATGGCGTCCGCCCGTGCGCGTGCGAGCGGCGTCAACCGTCGCCAGAGACGCGGGATGCGCTTCACGACGGCGAGCATGCCGGTCACCTGCAGCTCGTGCTGGGCGGGGTACCCTCCGTTCGCGGCAATGTCGTTTCCGCCGGTCAGCGTGTAACGAATCTGCTCGAGGAGGCGCTCGTCCACGCTGGTCTCCCCCGCCAGCGCGGCGTAGGCCATGATGATGGCGCCGCCGCCCGAGTTGCCCATGTTCGTGTACGCGCCGCCCGGAAGGTCACGATGGTCGCGGACGAGCGGCGCCTGCCTCGCCCTCTCGACGATCTCGGGGTTGGGCGCGCCGAGCGCGCCGCGAGGGGGAACGGCGTCGAGAGTGGCTCCCACCAACACGCCGACGGCGACAACGGCGCTCGCGAAACGCATGCTGACCTCCTGGTGCGGTAATTATAGGATCACGAGATGCGCACCTGTCTCATCGCACTCCTCGTTGGCCTGCCGCTGCTCGCCGCGCGGTCTGAAGACCGCGCGCTACGTGCCGCGCCTCCGGCGACGCTCACCATCGACACCCCGATGGCCGCGCCCGCCTGGGCCACGCTCGAGCGGCGGCTCCTTGCCGACAACGTTCCTGCGTGTCGCGAGTTCTTCGAGAAGTACTACGACGCGCGAGGCTATCTCCAGTGCTTCCTGCGCTGGGGTGCGAACGACGGACCGGACGACGCGTTCGAGAACTTCAACCGCTGGCCTGAGCTGCACGCGGCGGGTGCGGACGATGTGATTCTGCGGCTCTATCTCAGGGGCTGGGAGGGCATGATCCGCCAGTACTCCGAGGCGAAGACGACGGATGTGCCCGCCGGGCGCGCGGGGATGTACGTCAACGACTTTTCCGCGCAATCGGATTGGATGCACCACGGCGAGGGCCTGCAGCTCTTCAATCGGATGGCGCTCTCGGCGCCCGACCTGCCTGCCTATCGCGAGCGCCTGCGGCGCTTTGCGGCCATGTACATGGGCGAAGACCCTGACGCGCCGAACTACGATTCGGAGAAGAAGCTCATTCGCTCGATGATCAACGGCAGTCGCGGCCCGATGCTGCGTCGGGCCACGGCGCTCGACTGGGTGGGCGACCCATTCGACGTCGCCGACTTCGTCGCGTTGCACGGGGAGCGCACGTACGAACAGTTTCTTCAACACTACGAGGAATACACCAATGTCGTCGGCGACCATTTTCTCAACCTGGTTGCCACGACGCTGCCGACCAACGCCTACCTGCTCACCGGTGAGGCGAAGTATCGTCGCTGGATCGTGGAGTACATGGATGCGTGGCTCGCGCGCATGAAGCAGAACGGCGGGATCATTCCAAGCTTTGTCGATCTGGACGGCACGGTCGGCGGCCCTGGCGGCCGGTGGTGGCAGAACGCATACGGGTGGGGGTTCAGCCCGGTCAATCCGGTGACGGGGCGCCGCGAGGACCGCAACCGCATCCCTCGTGCGCTGGTCGGCTTCAGCAACGCGCTGCTCGTCACCGGCGATCAGAAGTATGTCGATGCCTGGCGCGCCATGGTCGACGCCGTCAACGCCAACGGCCGCCGCGTCGGCGGACGCACGGAATATCCAACCATGTTCGGCGCCGAGGGCTGGTATGGCTGGCAGCCCGAGCCGTGGCGCGTCGGGGGGCTCGAGGTGTGGTATTGGTCGATGCGTCCGGATGATCGCGCGCGCGTGGGCCGCGATCCCTGGCTGGAGTTCCTCGCGGGCAAGAATCCCGACTACCCGGAGATCGCGCTGCGGCGCGAGATCGAGAGCATCCCGCGGAGACTCGCGGCGATGCGCGCAGACCGGACCCCGGCCGACAAGCGGCTCGCTGACAACATGCTCGACTACAACCCGGCCGCCACCGACGCCCTCGTGCGGCTCATGTTCGGTGCGCTCGTGCCAGGCCGGGAGGGTGGGCTGCTCAACGCGCGCCTCCGCTACTTCGATCCGGCGCGCCGCCGCGCCGGCGTGCCGGAGGACGTGGCCGCGCTGGTCTCCGAGCTCGGCGATCGGCACACGGTCGTGACGCTCGTCAACCTCAGCGCGACACGCTCGCGTGCGGTCGTCGTACAGGCTGGCGCGTACGCCGAGCACCAAGTTGAGTCAGTCGAGTGGAACGGACGAACACGCCGGTTGGATGCCAGCCATTTCACCGTGCAGCTCGCACCGGGCGCGGGCGCCACGCTGACGCTTGCGACCCGCCGCTACGCCAACCGGCCCACCGTCACCTTTCCATGGGACCGCCCGTGACGGTCGTCGCCGCGAACTCCGGCGGTATCGCGGTAATAGGCCGGACCTGGAT
>JBOGIN010000221.1:0-5880 GCA_050742275.1 Vicinamibacteraceae bacterium | reverse complement strand
CAATGGTCGAAATGGATAGCGCGATCCCGCTTATCGGCGAGGGCGGGGCCGTGACGCTGTTGGACGCGTTCGAGGGTCGCCGGCTGCTCATCGCGTACTAGCTGTCGGCGGCCCTACTCAACCGTGGCGCCATGCTCGCATCGCTCACTCGGTCGACACAATTGCGGTTGGCATTACAAGGTCGTCAGAAACACACCGCGCGCCAAGTTCAAGCACTCCGACACAAGCCACTCTCTCGAGGACAGTAACGCACAACGAGACCGTCCGGCACAGTCGTTGCGGTGTAGCGGCCGTACCATGTCCCTTGCCCTTCCCTCCGCTATCTTCCGCTTCGTCGTTCGGTCGACCACGTGCGCGTTGCTCGGGCTTGCTCTCGTTCCGCGGGCCGCGGCAGCCGGCTCCGCCACGCTCGGGTGGCATGCCAACGGCGAGCCGGAGATCGCGGGCTATCGGCTGGTCTACGGCACGCAACCCGGTAACCACACGTTGGAGATCGACGTCGGCAACCGCACAACGTTTACCGTCACCGATCTCGAGAGCGGCCGTTACTACTTCGCGGTGACAGCCTACAACACCGCGGGCATGACGAGCCGTCCCTCGAGCGAGCTGCAGGTGACGATCCCACCTCCTTCGGAGAGCCCGCCACCCGCTGACCCGCCGACAACGGCCCACCGCGGCTATTTTGCCGAAGGTGTCGAAGCCGACGGCTTCGAGACACGTTTCGCCTTATTGAATCCCACCGACGATCCAGCAGCGGTCACGATGATCTTCCAGGACGAAGAAGGGACCGAGCACACGCGCGCAGTCGACCTCGGACCACGGACACGCGCAACGATCATCGCGGCACGCGACCTTCCGGCGCTGACGGGACGCCCATTCTCCACCCGTGTGGAAGCGGACGCGCCAGTCGTTGTCGATCGCACCGTGACGTGGCGTCCGGGGCGTGAGGGTGGCGGGCGTGAGGGCGCACACCTCGAAACGATGCTGGCCGCTCCATCGACGAGATGGTACTTCACGGAAGGCATGACGTTGCCCGGGCTCGATCTCTTCTATTACGTGCACAACCCGCAGGATGCCCCGGCAGAGCTCAGAGTGACCTCTCTGCTGACCGAGGGGCGGTCGCCCGAGACACGGCGATACACCATCGCCCCGCGCAGTCGCCTCACGATCTGGGTCAACGACGAAGGGCACCCGCCCAGCGGCGGCGAGCTCTCCGCCATCGTGGAATCGATCAATGGCGTGCCCGTGGTTGCAGAGCGTGCGCTCTACCTCTCGGACCGGGGAGAACCCTTCGTGGCGGGCACCGCGAGCGGCGGCGCGGCGGCCCCCTCAACGCAGTGGTACTTTGGTGGCGGCGAGACCGGCGACTACTTCGATCTATTCCTGGCACTGGCGAATCCCCACGACACGGCCGCGGAGGTGCGCGCGACCTATCTACTGCCTACGGGCCGGACAGTGCAACGGACCTACGCGCTCGAGCCGCGATCGCGCAAGACGGTGTATGTGGACCACGAAGGCGCCGACCTCAGCCACACCTCCATGTCGACCGTGCTGGAATCGACCAACGGTGTATCGTTCCTTGCGGAGCGCTCGACGTGGTGGCCGGGGTCGCCCGCCGGACGGTGGCACGGATCGCACGGCACCGTCGGTGCCACACGAACGAGCACACGCTGGGCGCTTGCCGAAGGTGAAGTCGGCGGCCCGGCCCGCCTCCGCACGTACCTGTTCGTTGCCAACACATCGCCGACCGTGGGGACGGCCCGCGTCACGTTGCTCTTCGAGGACGGGAGTAGCGCCATGCGGACCTACGAGCTCCCGGCGCGAAGTCACACCAGCATTTCAGTCGCTCGTGACTTTCCGGAAAGCAAGAATCGCCGCTTTGGCGCCCTGGTCGAGAGCGTTGGCAAGACGCCGGCGGCGCTCGTGGTCGAGCGCGCGCTCTACTGGAACGCCAACGGGAGACGCCGCGCGGCTGGCGCGGCAGCCCTGGGCTCGCCGCTGCGACGATGAGGGGGAGAGCGCCGATACCGGTTCTGATCGGGGGAGGACGATCAGGAACCGTGGGCATGAGGAGCCGGTCGATCCTAGTAGATCGTGATGGTCCTCGGCATGGGCTGCGGGTTGTTCGACTCGTGGTCCTCGCTCAGCGCGTTGGACGGGTCGATCACGTAGCCGAGGTAATACGTGCCGGGCGCGACCGACGAGGGAATCGTGAGTGTGCGAGAGAACGTGAGTTGTGCGCCCTGGGAGCCCGACGCGCCGTAGTTGCTACCCAGATAAATATCCGCCGCGCTCGGCAAGCTGTTCGTCGACAAATAGAAGTTAATGTCGAAGGTTTGCGTCGACGTGCTCTGATTGGAGAAGGTGACGTCGATGGTGACGTTCGAGCCACGTGCCGCCGAGAGCGTGCTCGACACCAACCCGGATGTACCAGAACCGGTTCGCATGAACGCCGAGCCGGCGACGTCGACTTCCGTCGTGTTGTCCGGATAGATGACACGCCCGGCGAGCCTGTCGTCTGCCAACGGATCCCATTCCTTGTCATATCCGAGTGGTCCGCTATTCGGATAGTACGAGTTCATCGTGGCCATCCAACGGTCCTCGTGCAGCAGGCCAAGCGCGTGCCCCAGCTCGTGAAGGGCAACACTCTCGAGGCTAAAGGGTGACCCCAATGACCCGTAGTCAAACGCGCTCGTCGTCCAGGCTATATTGTTGTTGAATCCGATGTCGGTCTCGTCGATGCCATAGTTCCAGCCAAACGCCCAGTAGCAATGATAGCGGGTGCGGGTCACGGCCAGCGTGCTTCCCGAGAGGCTCGTGTCGTAGTAGACCTCGTTCTGACCATTGTCGTCGTCATGTGTGCCGTCGGTATCACGACCGACATAGAAGTTGAAGCCCGAACCTTTCACGTTGTTCCAGTGCCACATGGCGTTCTGGATGCCGGCATCCCCGCTACCGCCAGCGGGGAACGAGGTCGTGCTGATGTACATGTTGGCCCAGCTGCCGTTCCAGCGTATGGGGTTGCCGTCGCAAGTGCTGTAACTATAGGCGTGGCTCACGCTGGCGCTCAGACACACGATCAGAAACGCCGCCGGCCCGGCGGCCCAGCGTGCCGCCCTTGCCAAGCGATTGCTCTGCATGCTCATTGTGAGACTCCTTGAAAGATAGATGGTCTAGTGCCGAAAGGGTGTCGACGGGACCGTGCTACTGCTTTGGTGGCCCATCGCGCTGCGGTCCACGCTCGAAGGCAGCTGTAGGATCGACGCTCGTGAGTGTTCGTGCCTGTGTCCCTTTGGCCTTCAAC
Source organism: Vicinamibacteraceae bacterium (assembly GCA_050742275.1). Classification (GTDB taxonomy): domain Bacteria; phylum Acidobacteriota; class Vicinamibacteria; order Vicinamibacterales; family Vicinamibacteraceae; genus WHTT01. The sequence goes on along the minus strand of JBOGIN010000221.1, from coordinate 2,576 downwards.
CGCTGCTGGAGGAGACCCACGAACTTCGCCAGCGGGATTGCTTGTTGGGCTGCCGCCGCCTTCTCGGCAACGTTCGGCACCGTCGGAGTGCCGTCGTCGGTCGTGCCTGCGTGAGCGCCTCGTTGTCTGGGGTCGCGGGGATCATCAACGATGATCGCTTCGGAGGGATGCTCGCGCTCTTTCAGAATCTCGCCGTTCGAGACGCCAAACACCCGGTTCCCGTCGTGGTCGAACACGCCTTCCGCGCCCGTCGCGGCGTCAGTGGCTATGCGGAATACACCCTGCGTCCATCCGACGATCGGCACGATCGCTTTGCCGTTGTCACGCACGAACAGCAGGACGCGCTCGCCGGGGGTGAAACGTGGGCTACCGTGGAGCCACACGCCGACGCCCTCGACCTCACCTCCCTCGAGTCGCAAGATCAGCGTGGGGGCCCCATACCGCCCATGCAGCACCTCGAGATTCGAAAGAGAGACGAACGTGTCAATCTCTCCCTTACGTGTATCGCGCACGCGCGAAGTGACGTCTTCCACTGTCGCTAGGACGACACCGTCGGCTTCGACGAGGAGAGCGTCCAGGTTCTTCGTGAGAAGGGTCGTTGCCTCGACTCGAGCGGTGAAGCAGATCACCGCGACGAGAGCAGAAAACGAGAGCAGCCTATGTAGTTGTCGAGATAGCAGACACACGGAATCCTCCTTGGACAACCGGGCGGTTGTCCGGCTTCTTGACGATAGACTCTCAGGCGCGAAAGCCAGCTGGGCTTCGCCGTCCGGACAGGGCAGGAAAGAAATCGAGCGACCGGACGAACAGACCTGCTTGCGCTTGCGCGCCGCTCATAGATGCGGCGTCGCTCGCGTGTTACCGTTCCCAGTTCTAATCAACGCCAACGAACACGAAACGGAACAGGGGTGGGGTGTCGGCCAAGGTCGGACCCTACGTTCTCGCTCCCGCCGCGCGCAGCAGATCGACAATCCGCCGATAACCGCGTCTCTTCGCCCAGGCAAGCGGCGTGGCCCACGGTTCATCGTCCGGGAGATTGGTGGGCGCGCCGCGAGAGAGCAGGAACTCAACCATGTCGGGCAGGTCGTTGCGGGCAGCCCAGCCGAGCGGGGTCGAGCGATACTCTTCGTCCTTCGCGGAGATGTGGGCGCCGGCCTCGAGCAGGATACCCGCGACTTCGATGCGGGTGCCCCGCGCCCGGCCGCGGCCGTCGCGTCCGCACAGGTCGTGTAGCGGCGTGGCCCGCTGCCAGTTCGGCAGATCGGGATCCATGCCGCTGGCCAGCAGAAGGCGCAGGATCTCCACGTCCTCGAGGAGATACGAGCGACAGCCCGTCACCACCGGAGGCACGCGCGCGCCTGCCTCCAGCAGACGCACGACGAGATCGCGTTTGTGGCGGGTCGCCGCGGCCGTGAACACGCCGCCGCATCCGGCGTTTGCTTCGTTCGGATCGGCCGCGATCCGGCGCACCACCTCGTCGTCTTCGTCGAGCCACACCAGGTCGTAGCAGTCGAGCCTGCCGCCGCGCGAGAGCAGCAGCTGTCGGATCTCGGGCGTCTTTGCGGCCCACGACGCGTTGCCCGACGAGTCCACGCTCTGGTTCGGATCGGCGCCGCGATCGAGCAGCAGTTCGACCAGCTCGCGATTGCCGAGGCGCGCCGCCGCGTGTAGTGCGAAGCCTTGCGTTGCCCAGGCGCCCTCGGACCAGTTCGGGTTGGCGCCGCGATCGAGCAGCAGCCGGGCGATGTCGTCGCGACCAAATTCGATCGCCGCCGACAACGGACGCTTGCCGCAGGGCCGCGCTTCACGAATGCGCTCGGGGTTCTCGTCGAGCATGGCCGCGACGCGTGCGTGATCGCCCAGAGCGGCGGCAATCGACAGGTCGTAGGCCGCGCCGCGATCGAGCAGCAGACGCGCCGTGTTGACGTCGCCGCGATTGTGCCAGAACAGCGCGAGATCGATGGGCTGATAGTCGACCGGCGCGTAGCCCACGGTGTCGCCCGGACCCGCGCCATGCAGGGCGTGGATATCGGCGCCGCGATCGAGCAGCACCTCGATGGCCGCGTGCGCCGAGGCCATCACTGCCCAGTGCAGCGGCGTTGCGCCTTTGCGGGAGCCGATGTGCACGAGCCGCGGATCGGCGTCGAGCATGCGGCGCAATCCCTCGGCATCGTCCGACATGGCCGCGGTGTGGATGCCGTGGTCGGCAGTCGTCACGTCCGCCGGCGTTGTCCGGGTGCTGCGCATGCGCGCCGTCTCGAGGAACTCCGCCACCGCGTCGTGTCCCCGATCGCGGGCCATCGTCGCCAGCGTGTCGCCGCCGATGCGCACGGCATCGGCGTCCGCACCCGCGTCGAGCAAGGCTCTCAGTACGTCCAGGTGTCCTTCGCGCGCGGCGAAATGCAGCGGCTCGCCGTATTGCGCCAGGTTGCGATCGCGCGCGAGCAGGCGTCGCAGTCTGGCGGCGTCACCGGTGCGCGCGGCCTCCATCGCTTCCCACACGTCCCGGCCGCGGCTTCCCCACTGACCGTAAGGCCGCACGGAGTCGAGCTCTTTGGGCTTGATGAGTCCAGTCG
>JBOGIN010000220.1:0-4717 GCA_050742275.1 Vicinamibacteraceae bacterium | reverse complement strand
GCGCTACGTCGGGGAGCGCGCCATGATGCGATCCCGCTGTGCGTCGCGTCCCAGGACGAATGCTTGCGATCCAACATCCACATAACCAGCCTTCCGATAGAAGGCGATGGCGCGGGCGTTCTGCTCCCACACTCCCAGCCACATCGTTCGAGCGCCGCGGCCCACCGCTTCTGCCTCGATCGCGTCCATCAATGTTCGCGCGAGGCCGGTGCCGTGCCAGCCGCGGTCTACGTAGAAGCGGCGGAGCTCCATAGGCGCCGTTCCCTGCACGCACGCAGGCGGCGGCGTCTCGCACATCTGCGCGTAGGCAGCGAGCTGGCCCTGCTGCTCCGCCAGCAACGTGACCCAGGCCCTGTCCGAGAGCTCGCGCGTCTGCGCCGCCACGCTGAAGGCGCCGGCCACATAGAGAGCGATGTCCTCGGGCGTGTTGTCCGTGGCAAACGTATCGAGAAAGGATCGTCGCGCGAAGTCGGTCAGCGCTGCTGCATCATCGACAGTGGCGAGACGAATGCCAACCGCTGTGGCCGCCGGCTGCGCACCATCGCTCATCGTGAGCGCCCGCCTTCAGCCGCGCGGAGCAGGACTGCGTACCCGCCTCCTGGCGCGAGACGTGCCTCGAGCTCCATCGTTCGGTCAACCTTCCTTGTTTTGATCGCCACCTTCTTCGGGAAGCGGCCAGCATCAGAGGCATCGGCGTGGATGTCCGCGTCGTACGATCCAGAACCGAGAAACGTCAGAGGAATTCGGAGCGTTCGCGGCGTCCAGCCCGTCATGGTGCCCAGATACCAATCGTCTCCGGACCGCCGCGCGATGGTGACGTATTCCCCCGGCTCGCCATGGAGGACACGCGTCTCGTCCCAGGTGGCTGGCACTGCCTTGATGAGCTCGAACGACCGCTCCCCTTCATAGGCCGATGGATGATCCGACACCATCTGGAAGGGTGAGTCGTAGACGATGTACATGGCAAGGTGGTGGGCGCGCGTGCCGGTGACCATGGGATCGCGCATGCGCGGCACGAAGTCCGCTTCGGTCACGTTGTCGAAGCCGCCCGGCGTGTAGTCCATCAAGCCGCCGAGCATGCGCGTGAACGGCAGTGTCACGTGGTGGTCGGGGTTGTCGCGGCGTCCCGCCTTGGATTGCTCCATCCCGAGCACCGCTTCGTATCCCAGGATGTTTGGATAGGTGCGCTCGAGCCCTGTCGGCTTGGTGGACCCGTGGAAGTCGACCATGAGGCGATGCCGCGCCGCCGTGCTGGCCACGCGGTGGTAGAAGTCGATCATCTGCTGGTCGTCACGCGACATGAAGTCGATCTTCACGCCCGCGACGCCCCACTGCTGATAGAGAGGGAACGCCTCCTCCATCTGCCGGCCGACGTCGGACCAGTGGCACCAAATCCAGATCTTGACGCCCTTCGGCGCTGCGTACTGCACCAGCGCCGGAATGTCGACGCGGCCGTTCATCGTGGTGATGTCCTTCCGCGCCGACCACCCAGCGTCCACCAGCATGTACTCGAGGCCCGCGCTCGCCGCGAAGTCGACGTAATGCTTCATCGTGGCGGTCGTGAAGGCTTGCTTTCCATCCGGGCCGAGGCTCCCGCTCCACCAGTCCCACGCAGCCTTGCCTGGTCGAATCCACGAGGTGTTTTCGACCACAGATGGGGGATTCAAGCTCGTGAGCACCGTGGACTCGATGAGGCGACCTGGCTCCGCGCCGACCAGCAGCACCCGCCAGGGCGAACGGTGAGGCAGCGTGCCCGAGACCATCATCTCCGGTTGGTCCGGACGTGGGGGGAATCTCGACTCGAATTCGTGGCCCGTCCAGCTGCCGGTCGGGTTCACCAAATACATCCCCGCGTAGTCACGGACGTCTGCCTCGGCGATCGCCATCCAGGCAACGCCCGGCAGCTTCATCAGCAGCGGCAAGCCGATCAACACCTCGCTCTCGACACCGCCCTGATTCGCGAATGCGGTGACCGGGAGCTTCAAGTACTCGCTCTCGTACATCGAGCGATAGTGCGGCAACACCAACGCGTATGTGGTCGCATCCTGCGCGATGTTGTACTCCGTGTGCTCGCGGCGCAAATTGAACTCTTGGAGCGCCGGTTGCTCCGGCACGACGTAACGAAACGCCACCGCGTCATCGAAGGCCCGGGCTTCGATTGAGAACCTTCGCCGGGAACCAGCCAGCTCCTCGAGGTCGAGGCGCAGCGCTTCGTAGCGGTCGCTCACATCGCGCCGCCGACCTGCCACCAGACGATACGCCTCGGTCCCCGCGGACTTCGTCACACCGGCGATTCGGACGTTGGCGCCAAGCGGAGGCTCGCCTTGGAGATCCAGCCGGAGGGCGGAGGCGGTCATAAGCGGCTTGCCCTGATACGAAGCGCTGTAGACCAACTGGCGTGCGCCTTTGGCAGACTCGTCGGCCTCGGCGGTCTCGAACGTGATCGTGAGCTTGCCGTCGGGAGAGGCGAGCGAGACGGGTTCCTTGGGAGTCTGAGCCAACGCCAGGAGCGTAGTGACACAAATCGTGAAGGCAGCGATACGCATAGATTCGGCTCGCTGGTGACCCGGAGTAAGCGCCACGATAATAGGGTCTTATGCTCAATGCCCGTTCACTTGGCCGTTCACGTAGCGCGCGGCCTTCAGGCCGCGCGTATTTCGTGATCAGTATTGCGTTTACGTTTCGAGCTGTTTCGCCATGTCGAGCACCTTGCCCACCGTGCGCCAGTTGCGTGCCGTGGCCTCGACGCCGAGGTGCCGCACCGCCCGCTCCGCCAGCTTCGATGTGCCGAAGCCGTCCGGCGTGTAGAGATAGAACACCTTGTCGATCAGCGCGAATGCTTCGCGCCCGGCTTTGAGCGACGTCAAGGCGTCGAGATTCGCCGAGGAGGGCTTCTGCGTGAGGAAGAACAGATGCAGCGCCTTTGGATTGGCATCCGCCTCTGGGAACGGGTTCGAGCGCATGGCGCGTTCCAGTTCCGCCACGGTGAGGACAATGACTCGCGGCTCGAATCCGTGTGCCTTTCGCACCGCACCGCCGATCTGCTTTTCCAGGGCCGGCGCGCTTGCCTTGGCGCTCCGAAACACCACGTTGCCGCTTTGAATGTAGGTTCGAACGTCGGCCAACCCCTGTTTGCCGAGAAGCGCTGCCAGCTCTTTCATTGGCAGCATGTTGTTGCCGCCGACGTTGATCCCGCGAAAGAACGCGATCCAGGCAGGCATGGCACTCAACAGTCCGGCCGCAGCACCGCGACCAGATCCGTCCGCGTTGCCCGTTGGGCAGGAATGTAGCATGCAGCGAGCGCGACCACGACCAGCACGAGCGGCACGCCGGCCAGCGTGAGCGGATCGGCGGGGCTGATGCCGAAGAGCAGGGACTGGACAAAGCGCCCACCGACCAGCGCCGCCGCCAAGCCCAGGGCAGCGCCGGCTGCCGTCAGCGCGAGACCCTGGCGGAGGACCAGCGAGCGCAGCCGCGCCGGCGATGCGCCCAGCGCGTGCCGGATGGCCAGCTCTCGCGTGCGCCGGCGAACCACATAGGCGAGCATCGCATAGAGCCCGACGGCTGCCAGCAGAAGGGCGCCAATCCCGAACACGCCGAGCAGGACGGCGCTGAGACGAGGCTGTGCCAGCTCTCCCGCCAGTAACCCCGCCATCGTGTGCGCCTCTGTCACGAGGAGATCGGGATCCACCTCTTGCACCGCATTGCCAACCGACGGCAGCACGGCCGCAGGATCGCCGCTCGTGCGGATTGCAAGCATGAACGCGACGCCCGCGCCCCCGAACTGGCGACGTGGAAGGTAAACCGTGGACAATCGCTCACGCATCGCGCGGTAGCGCGTTTCAGGAACGACACCGACGACCGTCCACCAGTCTTCGGGCTCCTTCGGCTGCCCCAATCCGAGACGCTTTCCGACGGCCTCCTGGCCCGGCCAGAACAGCCGCGCCACCGTTTCGCTGACGACAACCACTCGCAGGTTCTTCTCCCGGTCCGATTCGGTGATAGGGCGACCGCGAAGAAGCGGGATGTCGAGCGTGCGGAAGTAGCCTGGCCCGACTATTTGCATGTTGAGTGGGGGACTGACCGTCGGAGCTGATTCCAGGCTGCCTTCGGCGACGAAGCGCCCGTCGATGCCACCGGTCGCGCCGCCAAACGGCATTACGCTAACGGACGCCGCAGAGACGACGCCTGGAAGCGCTTCGAGCTGTCGAATCAGGCGATCGTGCAGCGAGCGCAACTGCGCAGGACCCTCCTCCTTCGTCTTGGCTGGGGTCAGTTGCACCATCGCAAGATGGTTGGAGGTGAAGCCCGTGTCCAGGCGCTCGAGCTGTTGCAGGGTACGCACGAGCAAGCTGCCCGCCACGAGCACGATGATCGCCAGCGCAATTTGAAACACGACCAGCGCGTGCCGCGCGCGGCGGCGGCTCCTCGGCGCCGTGCTGAATCGGCCGCCGGCACGTAACGACGAAACCGCTTCCCGCGAGGTAAAGAGCGCTGGGAGGAGTCCGACGCCGAGCGTTGCGGCGCCAGTGATGCCAGCGGCAATCCAGAGAGGGACGCCGGTGAGACCGATCTCCTCGAGCCGCGGAAGGTCCGGTGGCGCGAGCACGAGCAATGTCCGCACGAAACCTACGGCGAGCAACGCGCCCGTCAGCCCACCTGCAATGGCCAGCACGGAGCTCGCCGTGAGAAGCTGGCGTGCGATCCGCCCTGGACT
>JBOGIN010000219.1:0-5428 GCA_050742275.1 Vicinamibacteraceae bacterium | reverse complement strand
GGGCCTGGCGATGGTGGCCTAGTGGACAGCTCACGTGCGGAGAAGCCGGTTGAGAGGACGCCGGCGATTATCAGCGAAAGAAGGCTGGCGGACAGTCCTGTCCGGTTAACGATCTGACGAACGCCCGTAAGTCAATGCGATCAGCGCGGTTAGCTCGTATTGTGTCCGTGATCGATTTGAATTGCGGATGGCGCTTCGCGTCTGCTGTGTCGCCATGGGGGCGACACGATGAACAGCGGGCGGGCACTCTTCGCGCAACTGATCGAGTACCTGCCCCGGCACGAGTTCCGCAAAGCGGTGCGTCGCTACGCGGGCGACCGGCGGGTCCGCCGCTTCTCGTGCTGGGACCAGTTGCTTTGTTTGGTGTTTGCCCAGCTGACGTTTCGCGAGAGCTTGCGGGATATCGAGGCCTGTCTGCGGTCGCTCGATCGGCGGCTGTACCATGTGGGCATTCGGGGGCGCGTCTCGCGCAGTACGCTGGCCGACGCCAACGAGACGCGCGACTGGCGCATCTACGCCGAGTTTGCTCAGGTCCTGATCGGCGAGGCCCGGGCGTTGTATGCCGACGACGACTTGGGCGTCGACGTGACCAACACCGTCTATGCCCTGGACTCGACGACCATCGACCTGTGCATGAGTCTCTTCCCCTGGGCCCTCTACAAACGGACGCAGCATGCGCTGAAGTTGCACACGCTGTTGGATCTGCGCGGCAATATTCCGACGGTCCTGCGCATCACCCCTGCGCAGGTGCACGACGTCAAGCTCTGGGAGCAGCTCACGCCGGAACCGGGAGCCATCTACGTCGTCGACCGCGGCTATGTGTCGTTCGCCCCCCCTGTATCGCTGGACGCAGCACGGCGCGTTCTTCGTGACCCGCGCCCGCAAGAACACGCGTTTCCGGCGCCTCCGCTCGCACCCGGTCGACAAGAGCACGGGGGTGCAATGCGACCAGACCATCCGGTTGGTGGTCCCGCACTCGGCAGACCGGTACCCAGGGCGTCTGCGCCGTATCCGCTATTGGGATGCCGCGCGGGACAAGCGCTTGGTCTTTCTGACCAACAACTTCACGCTGCCCGCGCCCGTGATCGCGGACCTCTATCGCTGTCGCTGGCAGGTCGAACTCTTCTTCAAATGGATCAAGCAGCATCTGCGGATCAAAGCCTTCTATGGCACCTCCGAGAATGCCGTGAAGACCCAGATCTGGGTCGCCGTCACGACGTACTTGCTCGTGGCCATCGTCCGCAAGCGGCTTCAGCTGGACCTCGACCTCCACACAATCTTGCAGATTCTGAGCGTGACGCTGTTCGAGACAACGCCCATAAATCAGGCCTTTTCGCTCGATGGAATGCAACTTGCCGGGATCGTCAGCCATAACCAACTGAATCTATGGGATTTTTAACCGGACAGTTCTGTGCTGGCGGATACAATGGCGCGCGTTTTCATCTGGACCTCCATCTCGAGCAGGACGGCACGTTCGTGCCGCTGCTTCGTAGAGGAGTCGTCTCAGCAAGGAAAACGTGACAGGCGCCGATCGCCACCGGATGTCGCCGCGGTCAGGTGCGGCGACCGAATTCACGCTCGCTGTCCAACCGCGACGCTGACTTTCAGGCCATAGCGGTCGATTGTAGAGCACCAGCTCGCGGCCTAAACCGAGCTCCTTGGCCTTTCGGTAGATCCGCGCGCCGATCACCAGGTCGTGCAAGCTGAAGCCGATGGGAGCGCACACGATCCTTTCGTCTGGCCGTTCGCGCCCGGTCTTCTTTCCGTTGACGATCGCCCAGCTCGGCGTGGAGGTGAGCTTCCTGGAAGAGTCCTGCAACGTGCATCTTGGCGAGCGTGGTCACGTCTCGATGGACGACGGCGTCCCAACGATCGACCACGACCTTGTCGGCGTTGCTGACGACGTCGAACTCGCATTCATGACTGCCGACGTGCGCATAGAACGAGCCCGGCCCGACCCACTCGTTCTTCACGACCGGGGCACTGGCGACAATCGCGGTGACAAGACGTCGCAGGCCTGCACGCATTGCTGGTGGCTCTCCACGGGAGTCACGCGAATGCCCAACTCGGCGCTCATCTCACGGCAGAATGTCGCCAGACGCGAACCGTCCAGGTCGAAGACCCTCGGTTCGCAGATCGACAGGAGCGACTCCTTCAGGGGCATCAACTGCGTACGCCCCTGCACGCCCGCACCGATCAGGCCTGCCACGCGCGAATCGGGCCGGGCGAGATATCGCGCCGCCGAGCCGGTCACGGCGCCGGTCCGCAGCGCGCTGATCAACGCGCCCTCGAGGATGGCCAGGGGGACCATGGTTTCCGGATCAGTGAGAATCAAGATGCCCGATGCTCGGGGAATGCCGCGGCGCTGTGGATTGCTCGGTGAACCGCCGAGCCACTTGATGCCGGCCATGTGCACCTGCCCGCCAATGTAGCCAGGCATCGCGTTGATTCGTCCGAGTTCCACCTCGCTTCGCTCGTCGCCCCAGCGCAACGATGTCTTCGTCGGCAGCACGCAATCGCGTTTGTCGAACAATGAAAACGACAGCACGACATCGTGCGAGGCGGCGTGGGTGCCACGGGCGACGTGGCTCACGTTCCGCCGCACGTACTCGTCCTGGGCGCACGACAAGGGCGTGCCCGGCAAGGTCGTGGCGCAGATCATGGGCCACGTCAAAGTGGATACCACGATCAACATTTACACGCAGGTGCTCGACGGCGCGGCACGCGCAGCGGCGGATCGCGTCGGATCCGAATTGTTCACAATTGTTCACAATCCGGCAGGGGCGACGGCGCTAACTCATTGAAAAGATTGGCTCGCACTGGACGATTTCCGCAACTGGCTCATCCGCGAGGCCGCGTAAAGTGGCCAGTTTTGGGTTCTTTCTCCACTATTTCGCCTTTGCAGGCATCTCTGTCACACATCGCTCGCACAACCGACTAGACAATCGCCCGATGGAGGCGCACCCGAAGGGCGTCGAGATCGTCGTCGGTGTAGTCGACGGACCCCGGCATCGTGGCCACGGAGGTGCGCGTCCGGGGAAGCAAAGCGGCCGAGCACGGAATTCGGGGCGGCTCCGCGGAAAGCCTTGTCAGAGAGCGCATCGTTTGAGAGAGTGCGGCTACTCGTCCGCAAGGTCGGGATGAACAGGTGGAGGCGCGCTCGCATTCTTTGCACCCTTGGAAAAGAACGCCTCCACTCCCCCGCCTGCCTGTCCGAAGGCGGGTGCTACCGTTCCGAAGTCCACGTCCGTTCCAGTAGCAGCGTTGATCTCGAAATGGTGCGACGCCGGAAGATTGTTCGGAAGGGCGAGCCGCCCGACCACGGCAAAACCGGTCGGGAGGAACGGGAGTTCCGACGCCGGAGATGCGTAGGTTCCAGGGAGGAAGTCACCCGTCAGCGGATTCACCCGCCGGTCAGGTGTGAAGGCCGAGAACCGATGGAACGCGCGGGGCGCCTTCAGCTTTACATGTTTGACGAGGCTGCTTGGCAACGCCGCCGTCACCGGCATTGATGACATCGTCCCTCCGGGCAACCCGTGGAGGGGCGGAATACGCATGCTCAGAAGCTTGAACGAATGCGGAGCGGGTGACATCATGATTGTCTGCCGGACATCACTCTTGAGCAGTTCTACGATCCGAATCCCGTTCCTCAGAATGATCGCTGGCTCATTGCCCACGCTCAGTTCGATCCCGGAAAGATCGATTGCCTTCTCGCTGTTGAACACGAGCAGCCGCTTCAGGTCTCCCATGACCATAGCTTCCACCAGCTGGAAACCCATTCCGGTCTCTGGAAGCGCCTCAAGGCCCCTCTTTCCCGTGTCGTCGATATTGAACATCCGCATCTCGCAACGGAAGTATGCCGATGAACCCGGAACGCGGACAATAGGAGAACGCTTGCCTCCCCGAAGGGAAGCAGGGTCCTCGAGCGGCCAGGGGGGCTATGAGCGTGCGAAGGCGAGCAGCGGGCCGAGGTCGTGACTATCCGCCGCCTTCAGCGATTCAATGTAGCGCTTTCGCACCTCGCCTGCATCCTGCAGGTTCGCGCTGCCCCATGTAAAACGCTCGCCGCCGAATTGCATGATCAGGAGGTCTGCCATAAGCCGTGCATGTCGACCGTTGCCGTTGGAGAACGGGTGTATGTGCACCAGGCGGTGATGCAACCGTACCGCGATCTCGTCGGGCGGGTACGTTTTGTATTCGATCCACGCTTTGACGTCATCGAGAAGCTCGCGCAGCGCCATCGGGATCTGGTAGTACGGAATCCCGATGTTGCGTTCAGTGGTCCTGAAGTCGCCCGCCCATCGCCACACTTCTCCGAGCATGCGCTTATGGAGGTCCTTGATAAATTTCTCGGTCAGCAACTCGCGGCGGCGGGAGAGCGCCCAGTCCTGCGCGCGCGCGATATTTTCCTGTTCCGCTTTATTCAGCTCGCGCCGGTATGTGATATCCGACGGAATGAGCCCCTGTCTCTCACCGGGCGTGAGAGGTGTCGCGTCGTCCGGCTCCTCGAAGAGGTCGCTCACCGGTGTCAATCCCAGAAGCGCCGGGGACTGGTCTCGCGGATGATGTCATCGATCTGGCGCTCGGTGACAGGTCCTGCGGCGTCCTGATCCTCGAGCAGCATCGTATGTTCGATTGGCCGCCGCCGTTGCCGCAGGAGCACGCGCGCGCGCGCGCGGATCGTCATCTCAAGGGGCTGGTTCGGAACGAGGGCGTAAACGATGTTGCAGTTCAATGCCTCGGCGACCCGCCGAAGGGTAGCCAGCTCGATGCTTCCCTTTTCTTCGGATCGCTCCAAGTCAACGATGCTCGGTTGGCGGACGCCCAGCCGCTTTGCGAGCTGCGCCGTGCTCATCCCGAGGGCCTCGCGGATGGCTTTGATCCAGCCCCGGGTAGGTGCACGGTACCGTTCAGGTGGTCCGAACTGGGCGAGTCGTTCGTCGAGACGGACACGGGATTGAGCGGTGATGCGCGCGATCTTCATAGGCCACACCCTATTGGTGACTGAACAAATACAGGCTATAGCCTATCACTGTTGGCTTCAATAAAAGGCTATAACCTATTTTTAGTGATTCTACGATAGGCCAAGACCTATCGTTTTAAACCGGGCTCTCGGACGCTTTGGTGAGGCTCCCGTCGACATTGAGGATTTCGCCAAATCGCCGCATCTCCAACCTTTCGCCTTGACAAGTTAAGCATACGATGGGGTAGGATCGTCCTGTGTCAGACCTCGGAAAACTGATCCGTGAGAGGCGTCAGGACCGCAGATGGTCGCTTCGCCAGCTGGGTGAAAAGATAGGCGTAACGCCTGCCTATGTCGCTGACCTAGAGGCTGGCCGCCGGTCGCCCGGCGCCGAGCTCAGGGAGCGAATCGCGGCGGCGCTCGACATTTCGCCGGAGAACCTCGCTGCCGCGGATACACGGCTGA
>JBOGIN010000218.1:0-6543 GCA_050742275.1 Vicinamibacteraceae bacterium | reverse complement strand
CAGCCACCGTCTGCCGGCGCTGCGCAAGGCCATCGTCCAGTTCTTGGAGACGGATGAGGTGTTCGAGACTTGGATCCATGAAACGGGGCCAAGCGAGCGAATGCAATCTTGCCGCAGATTACCACAGCAGGCTCTCGATTACCGCATGCCGCCGTCGCGCGGCCTGCCTGCTCACTCCTGCGCTGCGGATGCGACTGCGAGGGCGATCTTCTGGTGGAGTCGAGGTCCGATGTTCGTGAAGAGATAGAACATTCGATCCTCCTCGACGAGGCAAGGGCTCATTTGAGCGACGTTGTCTGGCGAGACCGAGGTGTGCGGGTAGAGCACGCCGAGATGACGCGGATGCTCCAGCGCAGCGTCCACCTCGCTGACGTGCAGGTCGGCGATCTCGGGCTGCTCGGCCTGATGTGCGTGATACATCAGGTAATGCCGGCCTCGATACGGGAAGTACCATGCCTGCGCGACCTGCCCCGTGCCCGGCGGAGGATCGAGCAGCGGTGCTCGCCGGGTTTGCCACGTCCGACCATCGCGGGACCACGCGAGATAGATCCGACGCGTGCCGCGGTTGTTCCCCATCAGCAGCATGACGTAACGGTTGTTCTTTCCAGGCAGGCGATAGCGGAACACGCGGGCGTACGAGGCCTCGCTGACCTCGTCGAACATCGTCGTGTCAACGGCGACGCCCTCGTACGTGAAGCGCAGGCCGTCGGTCGACGAGGCGAGTCGGGTGACGTCGTTCTCGCCGTGATAGTAGAGAAACAGCTTGCGCTCTTCGGCGCTCCAGATGACGTGCGGGCCGGAGACATGCGAGACCCGATGGTGAGGAGGCCAGTTTCTCTCGATCAGCGGGTTTCGCTCGAACTCGGTCCACGGACCTTCCAGGCGATCCGCATGGGCGAGCGAGATGCCGCCCGGCGCATCATGCGGCGCGTAATACATGTAGTAGCGTCCGAGCGGGCTCGTGAACAGTCGGTCCACTCGCACGACGCTCGGCACAATCACGTCATCGGTCGGGTTGTAGCGCAAGTTGCGATAGTCGAGGACGACGCCGCGGTGCTGAAACACCGGCAGGCCATCGACCTGGGCAGCGCCGGTGTCCAGCGCGAAGGCTGCAGCAGCCAGCGCCACCATCAGGAGCCCACGACGCAGCGGAAGCGTGAACATCAAGAGCACAGACGTCCTCGTGACGAGAATATTAGCCGTCTCGGATCGGGAAGACATCTCGAAGACGTCGATCCCTCTTGACAAGCGTCGTGATATCCGTAATTCTACGAATGACGAATGACGATGCCCCTCGATGACGAGCTCGCCAAGCTGGCCAAAGCGCTGGCTCACCCCGTGAGGGTGCAGATCGTTCGACTGTTGTCCGAACGGGGAACCTGCGTCCGCAGTGATCTGTCCGACGAGCTGCCGGTAAGCGAGACCACCGCATGGCAGCATTTGAAGGTGCTCAAGGACGCAGGCGTCATCAAGGGCGACATTGACGGGCCAAAACTCTGCTACTGCCTCAACGATCAGGTGCTGGCGAGGCTCGCAGCGCTGGTCGAAGCCGTCATTCCGACAACGAATCGTAAGCAATAGGAGGTCTCATGAGCAGCCGACACGTTGATTTGATCTTTCTGGAAGTCGATATGGCGAGTAGTGGCAAAGGATCCTGCCAGGCGTGTGATGTCGCGAAGCGGCAACTCGGGAAAGCGCTCAGCGCCGTGGAGCCGATGTTGCGCGAGGTCGGTGTAGAGCTGCGCGTGAACGAGATGCTGGTCTCGACCGAAGACCAGGCCAAGCGCCTGCGCTTCCGCGGTTCGCCCACGCTCCGCATCGGCCACGTGGAGGTGGCTCCGGCGCATGTCCCCGACAAGGAGGACCGTATCTGGAAATGGCGGGATCGAGCGTATGCAACGCCTCCTGTCGGATTGCTCGTCGAAGCCATCCTTCGAGGCAGCGCCGGACCGGATACGGATATGCCGCCAGCCACCGAGCAATACGACGTGCCAGCCTATCTGGCCTCCTACCTGCAGAAGGAATCGAGTCAATCGGATAGCTGCACGTCGTGCGGCTAGCGCATACCGACATGGCTTCGCGCGACGGCGGACACCGCAATGCCGGGCAGCATTCGTCTGGACCGCTGCCCGGCGCGCCAGGCGAGTCCCTGAGGCGCGCTCGGGTGCACCTAGTGGAAAGACGCTATTGACACTATACTCACCCATTGTTACTTTGCCGCGCGGCGACGACGCGGCGACCTCGTAACATCGCCGCGTCAGGCGCCCTGACGGACGTGGCGCACGTCCCGGGGACCGTCCCCACATCACAGCGGACCCCACCTCGTAGACAAACGGCCGCAAGAACGAGTGGGTGGAGTCCATGCAACTCCGGCAGACTGCCAGACGCGTCTTTGTCTCGACTGGTCTTGTCGCGGTCCTTGGCACGTCCGGGCAGGCGGCCGGCCAGGTCGTCGACGGATTCCGCGGCGCCTGGGGCCCGCGGTTCGACACCACGCGATCGACCACCGCGGGGTTGGTCATCGAGCCTCCCGCAGGGCTCGACCCCGTCCGCCGTTGGAACGCGATTGCCGTCAACGCCAGCGGCCTCGACCACACGCCCGTCGCCCCGGGGGAGAACCGTGTGTACGGCGAGCAGCTTGGCCCCGGGCGGGCAAGCTGTGCGATGGCCATCGTGCACATCGCCATGTTCGATGCGGTCAACGCCATCGTCGGCCGCTACGCGAGCTACGCGACGATACCGCCCGCGCCACCGGAGACCTCGCTGGCCGCGGCGGTCGCCCAGGCGGCGCACGATACGTTGACGGTCCTGTTCCCGTCGCAGGCGGCGAGCTTCGCTGAGCTGCTCGGTGACGATCTCCGTGTCGTCACCGACGAGCGCGCGAAGGCAGCTGGCGTAGATGTCGGCCAGCGGGCGGCCGCCGCTATTCTGGCGCGTCGGGCACGCGATGGCTCTGACCACGAAGAGCCTCGCATCGGCGTCGACTGGATCCCGAGCGACGCGCCTGGCCGGTGGCGTCAGGATCCCATCAGCCGGGGTCCGCTCGCGCTCGGTGCGCACTGGGGCGCGGTTGCCCCATTTGCCCTCCGGTCGGGCAGCCAGTTTCGGGTGCCGCCGCCGCCCGCGCTGAACAGCGCCGCATACGCCCAGGCATTCGACGAGGTGAAACGGCTGGGTGGCGACGGAATCGTCACGCCAACCGAGCGCACCGACGAGCAAACCGACATCGGGATCTATTGGGCGTATGACGGCACACCGAGCCTGTGTGCGCCGCCACGGCTCTACAACCAGATCGCGGTGCGCATCGCCACCGACCGCGGCACGAGCATGATCGATCTCGCCCGTCTCCTGGCGCTGGTCAACGTCGCGCTGGCAGAGGCGGGCGTGGCCATCTGGGAGTCGAAGTACTATTACGACTTCTGGAGACCCGTGACCGCCATCCGCGAGGCGAATCCTGGAACGGGTCCAACGGGCGAAGGCGATGGCAACCTGGCCACGTTTGGCGATCCGAGCTTCAGCCCCCTCGGCGCACCGGCCAGCAACTTGAGCGGTCCGAGCTTCACGCCGCCGTTTCCCTCCTATCCGTCCGGCCATGCAGGACTTGGAGGGGCGCTCTTCCAAACGCTGCGCCGGTTCTACGGAACCGACGCGATCCCGTTCACCTTCGTGTCGGACGAGTTCAACGGCGTGACGCAGGGCGGCGACGGCACCGTGCGCCCGCTGCGGCCGCGTAGCTTCTCGTCGCTCTCGGATGCCGAGGCGGAGAACGGCCAGAGCCGCATCTACCTCGGGATCCACTGGTCGTTCGACATCACCGAGGGGATTGCCCAGGGCCGACAGGTTGGCGATTGGGTGTTCGATCGCTTGTTCGTGCCGCTCTCCCAAGACCGCGACCGCGACGGGTTGCCCGACGTCTGGGAGTTGCGGACCGGCCTCGACCCAGGCCAGGCGAACGCAGACGAGGATCCGGATGCTGACGGGCTGACCAATGCTCAGGAGTACGCGGGTGGCACGCACCCGCGCGGCTTCTACAAGTGCTACTTCGCCGAGGGGGCGATCGGCAGATTCTTCAGCACTGAGCTGGCGTTGGTAAACCCCGACGCGACCCAGGAGGCGCACCTGCTCGTGTCGTTGTTGGGAGAGCGCGGCGAGCGTGTGCATGTGTTCAGGCCCCTCGCCCCGATGAGCCGCGCCGTTCTGGACGCCGCGAGCGTGCTCGGACCGCGTGACAGTCTCTTCTCTGTTGTCGTGGAGTCGGACATCCCGATGGGCGCCGATCGCAAGATGTCTTGGGACCGCCGTGGATACGGGAGTTCGGGAGACAGCGGGGTGCCGGCCCCAGGGCGCACATGGCATTTCGCCGAGGGGGCAACTGATCCCTTCGAGCTGTTCTATCTGCTCGAGAACCCCGGCACGACCGAGGTCGACGCGACAATCACATACCTTCTCACCACCGGCGCACCCGTCGTGAAGACGCACCGGTTGCCGCCACGCAGCCGCCGAACCGTCTACGTGAACCAGTCTCCAGAGCTTCGCGGCCAGGCATTATCGGCCACAATCACGGCAGATCAGCCGATCGTCGTGGAGCGCGCGATGTACCTCCACAGCGGCGGCGACGTGTTCGGTGCCGGGCATGCAGGGAGCGGCGCCGCCACACTCGCGCAGGAGTGGTTCTTCGCCGAAGGCGCGACCACCTTCTTCGACACGTTCCTCTTGCTGGCCAATCCAGGCGACTTGCCGGGCGTGGCGAAGGTCCGCTATCAGTTGCCGGATGGCGGGACGATGACGAAGTCGTACGCGTTGGCTCCGACGAGCCGAGTGACGGTATGGGTCGACGGCGAAGATCAGGCGCTTGCCTCCACGGCGGTCGCCATGACCGTGACGTCGACGGTGCCCATCGTTGCCGAGCGGGCGATGTGGTGGCCGGGCGAGCCGAGCAGGGAGCCTTGGTACGAGGGCCACGTGGTCATCGGCGCAACCACGACGGGGACGAAATGGACTGCGCCCGGCGGTTCATCGGGCGGACCTTATGGCGAGACAACGTACGTCTTGATTGCGAACCAGGCGTCGCAGCCTGGCGCCGCGAGGGTAACAGCTGTCTTTGACGATGGCACGATTGCGGAGCGCCAGGTCGAGCTGCCGCCGACATCGAGGACCACGCTCGAGATTGGGGAGCTCTTCGGGATGGCAGACCGCGAGAGCGCCACGGCCTACAGCGTGATCGTGGAAAGCGTCGGCGCCTCCCCCGTTCCGCTCGTGGTGGAGTGCTCCCGCTACGATTCGCGAGCCGGCGCGCCGCTCGGTGCCGGCGGCGTCGAGCTGGCGGTGCGGCTACCTTGACCCGCGGTGAGGCTCCTGCCCCCCGTCTCGTCCGACGCCGAGCGCATCGGCGACCCGGTTGATGTAGTTGAACCAGGAGGCGATCAGCGTAACCTGCAGGATTGCACGGTCGTCGAACCCGACGGCACGCAACCGCTCGTGATGGTCAGGCCCGATGCGCGTGGCGTCGCGCGTGAGCTGCTCGACGTACGCCAGCATCACCCGATCGCGCTCGTCCAGCGGCGCCGACCGGAAGTCGCGCTTCAGCGCCTCGACGAGCGCCTCGTCCAACGTGACTCGACGCAGAAACTCTGCGTGCGATTCGATTCAATACCGGCACCGATTGGTGGCCGACACCACGGTCGCGATCATCTCGTGCTGCCGGCGGTTCAGCGGCAGGTCGGGCGACATCAGCACACCGAACGTGCCAAACGCGTGGTCGAGCGCGTCGGGGATCAGGCTGTGTGACGCGACAATGCCCGACGTGCCGTCTCCCGTCGGAAACACCGGCGTCGCATACTCGCGTGGATAGAGCGACCGCTGTCGCTCCAGCGCCTGCGTCAGCGCCTCGTCGGCTTCCGCCATCGGTACGGTCTTGATCCAGGTCATGGCGATGTTGCTCCTGTGGAGCGGATAGGCTCCCTCTTCACGAGTCGATACATGGGCAGTCCGAGCGCGGCAATGGCGGCGCCAGTCAGCGCCTCCCGCGGGCTGTTCACGACGAGCAATCCAACGAGCGCGAGCACGAACAAGAGGAACAGCGCGGGCGTGAACGGGTAGCCGGCGACGCGCAACGCGACTCCGTCGGTGCGCCGTCCCACCACGAACACCGAAGCGGCTGTGGCGCCGACGAAGACGACCGTGATGAAGACGAAGTACGCCACGATCGTCTGGAAGGTTCCCAGCAGGACGAGGAGACTGGCAACCGCCGCCTGCACGGCGATGGCGCGCGTTGGCGTGCCGAACCGCGGATGCACGAACGCCGCCCACGCGGGAAACAGGCCGTCCCGCGCCATCGCGAAGTACAGACGCGGCGCCATCAACATGAACGCCGACAAGCTCCCCAACACCGAGACGATGACAACCGCCGCGAGGATGACGCCGCCCGCACGTCCGAACAGCCGTTCACCAAGCTGTGCCGCGAAGGCGCCGCCAGACTGCACGCCATCGAGCGGGATCGCATACAGAAACGCGGCACTCGTCGCCAGATAAGCAACGGTGACC
>JBOGIN010000217.1:0-5112 GCA_050742275.1 Vicinamibacteraceae bacterium | reverse complement strand
GTCGTTCGTCTGGCGTCAGCACCAACGTGGCTTTCGGGCGTCCCGTGCGC
The DNA here is from genome assembly GCA_050742275.1 of Vicinamibacteraceae bacterium. Classification (GTDB taxonomy): domain Bacteria; phylum Acidobacteriota; class Vicinamibacteria; order Vicinamibacterales; family Vicinamibacteraceae; genus WHTT01. The sequence goes on along the minus strand of JBOGIN010000217.1, from coordinate 5,062 downwards.
ATGCTCGATTCTCCTCTCTCGAGCAATACGATCGAGACGTCAGATATATTTCACACATTACTGTTCCAGGACACTAGCAGGGGTTGAACCGCCGCGCCAGAGACGAAAACGTGATCCGGCGTTTGATGTCCGCCCAGTGGCTGGCAGGACCAACGGCGTGCGCTCGGGAGCGTCGCCAGATACAAGTCCGCGGAGAGCGCCTGTCTCAGACGACCATCACGTCGACGCTTCGGGCGCGCAGCGCCGCGACGGTCTCCGGGGCGACATCGTCATCGGTGATGACGCGGTGGATGGCGTCCATCTTGGCGATGAGCGACAGGCTCCGGCGGCTGAACTTGGTCGAGTCGGCGACAATCGTGGTCTCTCTGGACACGCGAATCATGAGCGCGTTGAGCTGCGCCTCCAGCACGTCGGGCGTCGTGGGACCGAGCTCCGCATCGAATCCATCGACGCCAAGGAAGAGCCGCTCGGCGTTGAGCCCCTGCAGCGCCTGCTCCGCGTGCGGGCCAACCAGCGAATAGGACAGCGGGCGGAGGATGCCGCCGAGCATGATGACGCGCACCTGCGGCACGTTGGCCAACTGCATGGCAATGTTCAGCGCGTTGGTAATGACGGTGAGCGACTTGAGATTGAGCAGCTTGAGATGCCGGGCCTCCTCGGCGGTCGTCGTGCCGGAGTCGAGAATGATCGTCTCGTTCTCACGAACGAGCTGCGCGGCGGCACGCCCGATGCGCGCCTTCTCCGCCCGCCGCAAGGTCTCCTTGACGTCCACCGGCATGTCGCGGTCGCCCTCGAGCGGCGCCAGCGCGCCGCCGTGAGATCTGACTACCGCGGACACTTCCGCCAATGCGTCGAGATCCGCCCGAATCGTCACGGCCGAGACGTTGAAGCGCTGGACGAGCTCGTGAACGGTCGCGCGCTTCCGCTGTCCAACCAGCTCGACGATTTGCCGCCGCCGCTCCTCCGTCATCAGGCGGCCCCCACCAGTCGACGGCATTGCAGTGTGACCCTTTCGCTTGGTTGTTGCTGTTTGTCTTCTGTCTGTTTGCTATATCCTGTGTTAACTTGTTTTATAAGTCCTACGCTGCAAACCTGTCAAGCAAGAGGAAGACGTTCGGATGCCTGAAACGACACGCAGGAGGGCGGTAAGCGATGCCCCGCTCCCGGAAGCGCAAGAGCCGGCCCCCCACCCGGGGCCCCACGTCGGCGCGGACGAGATCGGCGCTCGGGTTGCGGCGTTCGCCGCGCTGCTGGACCGCCCTGTCGAGGCGCAGCACGCGCGCGGGTACTATCACACGCTTCGCGAGGTCTGCCAGCAGCCGGGCACCTGGCGCCGGACCGCCGCAGCGATGGCGCAGCGGCGCGACCTCCTCGCCCGCTTCCTCCAGGACGCGTACGCGCAAGGCGCGGCCGGCTCCATCCTCATCACCGGATCCGGCAGCTCGTTCTACGGCGCCGAATGCCTCTCGTGGTCCCTGCATGGCCTCGTCTCGCCGCCGGTCGTTGCCGTGGCGGCGGGGCAGCTCCTGACCGACGGCATCCAGCACCTGCCGGTGGAGCGTCCCTCGTTGATGATTTCCCTCGGCCGGTCGGGCAACAGCCCCGAGAGCTCCGCCGCGATTGACCTGCTTCTCGAGACGCAGCCAGACTGCCGCCATCTCACCATCACGTGCAATCGCGAAGGGCGTCTGGCGCAGCGATACCAGCGGGATCCGCGTGCGCTGGCGGTCGTGCTGGACGAGGAGACTTGCGACAGAAGCCTGGTGATGACCAGCAGCCTCACCAACATGCTGGTTGCCGGCGGGTTTCTCGGATTGCTCGACGCGCCCGACGAGTACCTCTCACGCGTCGAGCGCCTCGCGACCGCGGCGACACAGCTCTTCCTGGCGCACGCGGATACCCTCGCGGACGTCGCCCGCCGTGGATTCAGGTCGGCGGTCTTCCTCGGGAGCGGCGCGCTCTACGGCGCGGCGCGCGAAGCGGCGCTCAAGATGCTCGAGATGACGGCCGGCCAGATCCCGACGATGGCCGAGACGTTCCTGTCGCTGCGGCATGGACCCATGAGCGCGGTGCATGACGGCACGGTGCTGCTCTGCTTCCTGTCTTCTGATCCGGTGACCCGCGCGTATGAGATGGACGTCATCCGGGAGATGGATCAGAAAGAGCTTGGATTGCTCAAGATTGTCGTCGGACGAGGAGTCGCCAGCGACGTCGTTCGAGAGCCGTCCGTTGTCATCGACATGTCCAGCTCAGGAAACAGGAAACAGGAAACGGGACACCGGACACGGGAAACTGCAGGAAACGGGGAACGGGAAACGGGAAACAGAAATGGGGGCGATCAACAGGCGCTCCAAGAGGATGACCTGCCGCTGATCGAACTGCTCGCGGGTCAGATCATCGCGTTCTTCGCCTCGCTCCAGGTGGGCTGCGAGCCGGATCGGCCTTCGAGAAACGGCGCAATCAGCCGTGTGGTGGCCGCGTTCCACATCCATCGGCGCTGACCGCGCCGCGAATCACGCTATGAAGCGAACTCTGGTCGTCGGCGAGCTGAACGTCGACATGGTGCTCCACGGCGTCGCGAGCTATCCGACACCCGGCCGCGAGGTGTTTGCCGAGGCGTGCGCGCTCACGCTCGGCAGCGCCTCCGCCATCTTCGCCGTCGGCCTGGCCAAGCTGGGGAATCCAGTGTCGTTCGTCAGTACTGTCGGTCGAGACGGCTGGGCGGAGTACTGCCTGGACATCTTGCGCCAGGCTGGCATCGATGTGTCGCGCATCACACAAGACAACTCGGTGCAGACAGGGATCACGGTGTCGATTCCATTCGACGACGACAGGACGCTCGTCACGTTCCCCGGCGCCAGCCGCGTGCAGACCGACGCCGGGCTGGATGAGGGGGTGCTGTCGCAGTTCGAGCACCTGCACGTCTCCTCCTACTTCCTGCAGGCCGGCCTTCGGCCCTGCTGCGCGCGGCTGTTTGCACGGGCGTCGCGTCTCGGCCTCACCACGTCGCTCGACCCGGGATTCGATCCGAGCGAGCGCTGGGGCGACGATCTGCTGGACGTGCTGCAGCACACCGACGTCTTTCTTCCGAACGAGGTGGAGCTCACCGCGGTCACCGGATGCCGCGACCACCTCGACGGACTGCGAAAGCTGGAGAACGGCCGGACGGTCACTGTCGTCAAGCTCGGCGCGAAGGGATGCTTGGCGCTCGGCCGCGGTGAAGCGGTTCACATGCCTGCCTTTACGGTCGACGCCGTGGACCCGACGGGCGCCGGCGACTCGTTCAACGCAGGCTTCCTCCACGCCTGGCTGCGCGGGCGCTCTTTGCAGGACTGCCTGCGGCAGGGCGCGGCGTGCGGCGCGTTGTCGACGCTCGGCCTCGGCGGCGTGGCGAGCCAGCCGAGCGCGCGGCAACTGGACGATTTCCTACGGGCCGCATCGTGATCGTCGTCTCTGGCTTCAACAGCGCTATCGACAAGCAGATCGAGGTCGACGTCCTGGACATCGGCGGCGTCACCCGTGCAGGGCGTGTCCAGGCGCTGCCGGGCGGCAAGGGGCTACACGTCGCGCTCGCCGCGGCGGTGCTCGGAGAACAGGTGTGTCTCGTTGGATGCGTGGACGCACAGAACGAAGCCTATTTCAAAGCCTTTCTCGAAGATCGCGGTGTCGCGTTCCACGGCGTGTTGATAACGGGCGCGCTTCGAACGTGCCTGGCCATCAAGGATCGCGAAGGCCGGGTGACGGAGATCCTGGAAGCGGGGCCAAGGCTGCGGGAGGCAGAGGTCGCGTCGCTCACATCGCGCTTTCTCGAGTGCTGTGACGGAGCGGACGTGGCGGTTCTCTCGGGAAGCCTGCCGCCCGGATTCGACGCGAGCGCCTACGCGCAGCTCGGCCGCACGCTGGAAGAGCGGCGGGTGCCGTGCCTCGTCGACGCGAGCGGCGCCGTGCTCCGTGAGGCGGTCAAGGCGGGCGTCTTCGCAATCAAGCCGAACACCGCTGAAGCGGCGGCTCTCGTCGGTCGTCCTCTGGACAGCGTGGAGGCTCTCGTCGATGCTGCCCAGCGACTGCAGCGCCAGGGCGTGGAGCTGGTCGTGGTGTCTGGCGGAGAGCTGGGCGCCGCCGCCGCATGGCGCGACCGGACGTGCCACATCGCTGCGCCGAACGTCGGCGAGATCCGCAACACCGTGGGGGCCGGCGATTGCCTCGTTGGCGGTTTGGCGGTCGGTCTGGCCCGGCAAGACTCGGTGGAGGACGTTCTGCGCCTCGGCGTGGCCTGCGGGAGTGCCAAGCTGCTGTGCGAAGAGACGGGCTTCGTCCGCAGGGAAGACGTCGAGCGCCTTCTGCCAGAGGTCGTCATTCATTGGATGGATTGAATCACCCTGGGCTTCTACACGTAGCGCGCGGCCTTTAGAGCGTGTGAATAAATTCGTGGGGTCCGCCTCTAGGCGGACCTACATGGCCGATAGGGCCCGAACTCGCGTCGTCATGGGCCGCCTAAAGGCGGCCCCTACTTGAATTCTTCAGAGGCTCTTTAGGCCGCGCGGAGCGATAGGCGTACGCGACGAGGGGTCTAAAGACCCCTCGCTACGTGATGTGTGGCTGCGCAGGGTGCGGTTGGATCGCCGCCTTGTCTTGACAACCCGATGTGTCGTTGTATTCTTACAATCACTTTCTAAAGGTTTCCTTAAAAGCTATGGAGGTGAGGCGTGAGACCTTGGCGCGGTGTGTGCGCGGTCGTTGCCGTGCTGCTCGCGAGCGGACCGCTCGGGGCGCAAGAGCGGCCGGAGGTGGCGCTGTACCCGGCGGAAGACGTGAGCGCAGGGGCGGAGCTCTACCAGACGTATTGCGCGCTGTGCCACGGGACGCGGGGGGATGCGCTCCCACCGGTTGATCCGCTCCGCGGCAAGTTCCTTCGCCAGGAGATGAGCGACGAGCGCCTGACCGAGGTGATGATCAAGGGCTCTGCCAGTGGCGCCATGCCGCCCTCGAACGTGAGCGCGGCGGACGCTGAGAAAATCGTCGCGTTCCTGCGATCCGAGGCGCTGGGCGGGCTGCTCACGCT
>JBOGIN010000216.1:0-4339 GCA_050742275.1 Vicinamibacteraceae bacterium | reverse complement strand
ACCGCCCCCAGCAGCAGCAGGACGATGGCGTGGACCGCCAGATCTTCCAGCCGCAGCGGATCACCCGGCGTGCGCCCGGCGAATGCGCGAACGCGCGTCCGCAGCTGCGCGTGGGTGGTCGGCTGGTCGGCGGCCAGGCGTGCCGAGACGCCGTCGATCTCCGCCGCGGCGTCCTGCCAGCTCGCTCCGTCGGCGAGGCGGCCGAACACCTCCACGGCCGGCCCTTCCCGCGGCGGCGCGTCCTGGACCGGCAATGGCACCCATAGCTGCTGATTGCGCGGGAAGCCGAAGCGCGGGGGCATCACGCCCACCACGGTGCGAGCCGTGCGGCCCACCGTCACGACGCGGCCGATGATCGCCGGGTCGTGCAGGAACTGTCTCTGCCAGACGTCGTAACCCAGGACCACGACGGGCTTCGCACCCGGCATTTCGTCCGTCGGCCGCAACGGCCTGCCGAGCAGTGGCGGCACGCGGGTGAGCGGAAACGCAGACGCCGTGATCTCCGCCACGCGCAGCGATTCGACACGGCCTTCGCCCGTGAGCACGTTGCGCTCGCTGACGCGGGCGGCGCCGAGCTCCACCACCGTCTTCAGCGACCGCCGCCACATCGCGAAATCGTGGAGCACCCTCGGCTCCACGCGTGACGCCGCCACGTCCTGCGTCTCCAGGCGCACCACTCGGCTGCCTTCATCGAACGGCAGCCGTTTGTACAGCAGCTCGCCGGCGACTTCGATGCCGACCGCCCCAATCGCGATGGCCGCCGCCAGCGAGAGGCCGCCGATGATCGTGAGCGCGGGATGCTTCAGCAGCATACGCGCCCCCAGCTTCCAGTCGAGCCACGAGACCGCGGTCAGCGGACCGCGGCCCCCCGGTACCTCACCCACCGCCGTCATCGGGTCTCACCTCGCAGGCGCCCCTGAGCCTCTTCGACATGGTTACCTTCGCATCGTAAGGCGTGGGTGCCGCTCTCAATCCGGGTCGGGTGCTCCATGGAGTCGATGACAACCACTCTCCGCACGACATAACTTTATACTATAAAGGTCTCTGTGACAAGAACCGGTGGTGGTGAGCCATTCCGTGAGATTCCGGTGAGCGGGGCCGGGGCGGAGGCTCAGGTGCCCTAGGGGTAGAGCTCAGCCCCGGCGCGCGCACCGCCTCGTCCGGTCACAGGCCAACCCGCGGTTCAACGACAGGTGCATTGGACAGCCAGGTGATGTTTCCACTGACCAGCGGCTTTGCGGCGGGCACGCGACGGATAGCTCGCGATACACGCCGCACTATTTACCGCGGTCGTACACCGGTCAAGCGACCGCCGTCGACAACAGGTGATCATCACTCCGATCCGTCTGCGCGTGTCACATCGACAACCCGATCGTCGCCTCGACCAGACACGTGGACGCGCCATGGATTGCAGCACACCTCGCAGTCCTGAACGAAGCTGCCGTTGACGTCGGGCTCGACGTAGATTTCCAAGCGCTCGCCGCAAAATGGACAGGTGACCAAGAACTCGTCTGGCATTTTCCGGGCACTCCTACTGCGATGCTGGTCGGCCAGCGATGCATTCCACGTGTCATGTGGGGCCACATGGCTCGGCGAAATGCCGCGCTGTTTAGTTGCGCTAGTCGATGCTCGACCCGCTGGCGCACAACGATACGATGGACGGCTCCTGGATCGGTCGACGCTGGACGGCTCGGAACCAATCGAGTCACTCGACGGCCCCTCGTTCTCGCAGCAGAGTCACTGTTCTCCTCTGAGGCGAGCCGCCAAATAGCAGCGCATATCCTAAGGCCGTGCACTCAACGATCTCACCCGGCCGCTCGTAATCCCCCGGAAGCTTCACGCGAACGGCGAGGTCTGCCCCGCGCTCAATCAGTAACTGCGTTACTGCCAAGCCGTCATCGCCGAACTGCGTCACCGCATGGAAGATCGCCGTGTGCCCGCCAACGCCGGCCTCATCGACTGTTGCGCGGGCATTGACGTCCGCGCCACGGTCAAGAAGCAGCGCGATCGCTGCGGGGTTGCCGTATTCGGCAGCCACATGCAGGAGCGTTGCTCCCTGAAGCAAGAGGTTGCGCCCGCCGGTCTGGCCGCAATCGAGCTCGGAGACGCGCTTATTCACGAGCGCGGGATCAGCGTCAATGTGCTCAGCCAGACTGTCGAGCCGGCCGCGGAGCAGTTGCAGCACCCCTGGAACGTCGTACTTGGTTACACCACCGGCTCCGAGAAGGATGTCTATGCAGGTGCTCAGTCGTTGTGGGGAGCGCGCGTACGACGCGACGATGTAATCGAGAGCCGTGCCCGGATATGAATGGCCGCTAATCGTGTACCCATGGTCGCGACAGTTCGGATTTGCGCCGTGGTCGAGCAGCCATTTAAGAGCGGCTGGATCCAATGACTCGCAGGGGCAAAAAATGATTGGGAAATGTCCGTGCCACAGGGCGTTCACATCCGCACCGTGGGACACGAGAAGCTCCATCATCGGGATGCGATATCCATTGAGCGCGGCTCGCATTAGCGGTCCATCGCCGCCCTGGTGCACGTCCGAGCCGTGTTCGAGCATCCATGCCGCCATGGCCAGTCTCGCCGGACTCGGTGATTCCCATGGAACCCGGCACTCCGCAACCCACGTGAGCGGCCCATCTTTGCCGTAACCAAGTGGGGCACTGTGCAGCGCCGGGTTGTGCGTCATCATGGTCTTGACGCGGTCGATGTCGTTGGCGTCGATAGCCTGCTTGAGTTGCCCGATCTCCTCCAAGGACTCAACGTGAGCCTTGAGCTTCGGCCAGCTCGCAAACCCGTAGAGACGCGCGATCTTGAACTGCGCATCGGTGATCGACGCGGCGGCGCCAGTCTTGCGCAGGTCCCTGGCTTGGTCCTTCAGATGGCGGAGATTGGGGCGGTCGGGAAGCGGGCGCGGCGCCTCTGGGTGATCGATCGACATGGCGACCTCCTTTCATCGAAACGCCCGTTGTCCGCACATCGGGCCGAAAGAAGGTGGCGAAGACGTGATGCTGACAGGTGGGCTTCTACCCTTTCCGCGGACCGGATGCGTCCTTTACGCGACGCCAGCGTAATCCAATTAATTCAGCAAGTCAAAGAGAGCCGTTTCGCCGCGTCACGCCTTGGTGCGTCGCATCTTGCTGTTGACAGACGACACCAGATGGCGTTAGTGTCGTCTAACGACACCATGACTCGACACGCTGTTCCCGATCTTCTTCCCGGCACCCTCGACCTGCTCATCCTTCGGACGCTGCAGACCCAGTCGCTCCACGGCTGGGCGATCTCGGAGCGCATTCAGCAGATCTCTCAGGACGTTTTGCAGGTCAATCAGGGCTCGCTGTATCCGGCGCTCCATCGCCTCGAGCACCAGGGCTGGATTGACGCCGAGTGGCGCGTTTCGGAGCTGGGCCGGCGGGCGAAGTACTATCGGCTCACGCCATCCGGACGCCGGCAGCTGGCGGTCGAAGCCAGCGAGTGGGAACGCATGGCCACCGCCATCGGGCGCGTGATGAAGCTGGCCTAGCGTCATGAATCTCCGCGATCTGTTCTTGCGTGTTCGGGCGTTGGCGGCTCCGCGCCGTGTCGAGCGCGAGCTCGACGAGGAGCTGGCATTTCACATCGAACGCGAGACGCAGAAGCACGTCGCCAATGGCCTGAGCCCCGCCGAGGCACGTACGCGGGCGCGCGCGCGCTTCGGCTCGGTCCCATTGGCCGCTGACCAGTGTCGCGACGCTCGTGGCATCGGTGTCGTCGATGACCTGACACGCGACACCCTGTACGCGTTCCGGACGTTCCGCCGCGCTCCACTCGCCGCGCTCACCATCGTCGCGACGATAGCCCTCGGCCTCGGGCTGGTTGCCGCGGTCTTCACGTTCTACAACGACTGGTTCCTTCGCGTCGATGCGGTGCACGAGCCTGGCGAGCTGTTCGCCGTGGAGCGGCCGACAGGTTCTGGCGCGGATTCGTCGGTGCCGTTCACGCGCGCTGAATATGAGGCGCTGCGCCGCGAGACGAGCGTGTTTACCGATGTCGTGGCCATGGTGCGCAGCATCGAAACGCGCATCGAGGGCCGCCCGGCGAGTCCCATCCTGGTGACCGGGAACTTCTTCCAGGTGCTGGGCGTCTCGCCGGTGCTCGGGCGTCCATTGACGCCGCTCGACGACGACTCTGACGCGCGGCCGGTGATCGTGCTGAGTCACAGCGGCTGGCAGAAGCTGTTCGACGGCGATCCTGGCGTGATCGGCCGCGGCGTGCGCATCAACGGGTTGCCGTACGAGGTCGTCGGCGTCATGTCCGAGGACTTTCGCGGTCTTGCGATCGCTCCGACGGACTACTGGGC
>JBOGIN010000215.1:0-2238 GCA_050742275.1 Vicinamibacteraceae bacterium | reverse complement strand
CGTATACGGTGGCCACCGCCGTGGCGCCGGAGACATTCATCCCGGCCGCGCGGCGCGAGCTGGCCGCGCTCGATCCGCGGCTCGTGCTCTATCAACCGGCAAGCCTCGACGCCGTGATAGGCCGTGGCACCGCCCAACGGCGGTTCACGACGACCGTGCTGGCCAGCTTTGCGGCGGCGGCCTTGGGACTCGCCGTCCTCGGCTTGTTTGGCGTGCTTTCGTACTCGGTGAGGCAGCGACGGCAGGAGCTCGGCGTGCGCCTGGCGCTCGGCGCACGCGCGGTCGACGTGCGACGACTCGTGCTTCGCCACGGGGCTATGCTTGCGGTCTGCGGTATCGCGATCGGCCTTGCCATCTCGGTGGCGCTGACCTGGGTGCTCACCAGCCTCCTCTTCGAGGTCAGCCCTCTCGATCCATTTACCTTTGCGTCCGCAACATTCATCCTTGGTGCGAGCACGCTCATCGCCAGCTGGATTCCCGCGCACCGCGCAGCGAGCGTGGAACCGATGACGGTGCTACGCGAGGAGTAGGCGGCGCCATTTTCACCACTCACGCGTCAAGTGGGCGCGGCAATCAGACTTTCGTCAACCCCGCCACGTGCTTCCGTCGTGACTTGAAGATCCGATTCGCGGGACATATCCGTCGTATCACTCTTTCGGTCTGGTACTTCCGCCGGGTGATGACGCGCGAGCGACTGTTGGCACGAAATTCGCTCACCGATGAGCTTTGGATCGCGGCAGACTGTCGCGATCTCGAGCCTCCCCGTCCAACCAGCTAGCCGCATCGACACACATGGGGGGCAACTAATGATCAAGCGCAGGACAACGATCTGGGTGTTGGTCGCGTGTCTGAGCATGACCTCGTATGTTTGGGGGCATGCTCCGTCAGGCGCTATCTTTACGACGCTCGTGGATGGAAGTGAGGTCAACGTCAATCAGTTTCCGTCCAAGCCGGCCGTATATCTCGATGGAGGACCTGGAGTTGGCGCACCTGCAACGGCGGCAGGTCTGGACGACGGCACCTACGTGTTCCAGGTGACGGACCCGTCCGGAAAGACCCTGCTCTCCACGGACCCGGCGCGCTGCAGGCAGTTCACGGTCAGCGGCGGCGTCATCAGCGGCGTTGTCGATACCGATTGCGAGCACGCCACGGGCGTCGATGTCGACCACGGCGCCACCACCGTGCAGTTGTTTCCGTTCGACGACACACCGAATCCAGGCGGTGTCTACAAAGTGTGGGTCGTGCGCCTCGACGACTTCCTGGCCGGCTGCGCCGCGCTTGGCGTCGCCAACGGCCTGAACGTGGTGAACTGCGGGAATGCCGCCGGCAACCGGCACGGCTTCGTGCCGGCCCACACGAAGACGGACAACTTCAAGGTCAAGGACGTCCCCATTCGCGAGATCGACACCTTCTTCATCGACGACGCAACCGGGCAGCTCCTATCCGGCCTGTCTGTGACCTGGGTTGATCCTCTGGGCGCGTCGAACAAGAAGTGGTCGTATCACAGTCCGTTCTTCAATGTCGTGGAAGCCCATATCGAGGCCGTCGAGGACGGTTTCCATCAGCTGCACATCCTCAATCAGCCAGGTTGCGCGGTCGGCGACATTTACTGGGCGGATTTCGAGGATCCACGTGTGGGCGGATATCTCGGTTCAGGGCCACGGACGGTCGGGACCACCATCAGGGGCCACCAGAAGGCGACGTCGGTGTACTACACCGTGCATTGCCACTAGTTGGTCGCGTCCCGAGCACGCTCGCTCCTTCCCGGGGCAGCCTGCACGAGCGTGAAGCCCGGCAGGGTGCCCCGGCGAATGCAGAACACCGAAACGTAAGCGGCCGGAAGGCGGTCGCATCGACGACGCTCAACGTGCGCGCCGTGCCCGCGATTGGCCTGACTCACCTTGACATTCTAGGTGTCGTGTTGTATCGTTACACACCTAGGATGTCTACCAAAGCCGCACGAGATCGTATCGCGCTCCCTCAGGGCACGCTCGACCTCTTGATCCTCCGTAGCCTACGACTTGGCCCGCAACACGGCCACGCCATCGCCAAGGCTATCGAGCAGGGCCGCAAGCAGCTCACAATCGAAACACGCAAGTGGGATCGGCTGGCTGGCGCGATTGCGCGCATCCTCCGTCCGGCAACTCAGGAGTGACGACGATGTGGCGGAGCAAGCGTGCGATGGGCGGCCTGGAGCAGGACATTCGCGATCACATCGAGCGGGAGACCGAGCACAAC
>JBOGIN010000214.1:0-4830 GCA_050742275.1 Vicinamibacteraceae bacterium | reverse complement strand
GGCTCGGGCTGCTGGCGACAGCTCTGAACCTCGTGCCGGTGAGCCAGCTCGATGGCGGTCACGTCTCGTACGCCGTTTTCGGGCGCGCATCGACCTTCGTCTCGATCCTCTCGCTCGCCGCCGCGTTGGTGCTCGGGGTCCTCTATTCGCCGAGCTGGTTTTTTTGGGTTGGCCTTTTGGTTCTCCTGATGGGGCTCTCGGGCTTCCGCCATCCGCGGACAATCGACGAGCACGAGCCGCTCGACACCACGCGGAAGTGGATTGCTTTTTCGGCGCTGGTCATGTTCGTGCTGTGCTTCACGCCGACACCAATTAGTCCGACCGAGCTGATGGGCGGGTGAGAAACGGAGGCAGTCCCCATTTTCTCCCTATAGCATCGACCACGGATCCACGTCTATCGTCGCGCGGCGGCGGAGATCGGGCCGCGCGGCAAGCGCGGTGCGGACCGCGTCGCGCATTGCGCGGCGCTCGGTCCCCTTCAGGAAGAACTGCACGCGATACTGGCCGCGCAGGCGCTCGAGCGGCGCCGACGCTGGACCAAGGACGCGAAACCGACGGCGATCCGCGCCCAGCCCAACGATGAGATCGTTGGCATCGCGTACGCCCTCCGCGTGCGACCGGGCCCGCACGACAACATTGATGAGCGCGACGTGCGGAGGATAACAGAGTTTCCGCCGGAACTCGATCTCTCGCTCGAAGAACGCCAGGTAGTCCTGTCGGCTCGCCAACTCGATGCTGTAATGTTCCGGGAAGAGGGTTTGGACGATGGCCTCTCCGGCCTGATCGCCCCGGCCCGATCGCCCCGCCACCTGTGTGAGCAACTGAAACGTGCGTTCCGCCGCACGAAAATCAGCGAGACCAAGGCCGACGTCAGCGGAGACCACGCCGACGAGCGTCACCGCTGGGAAGTCGTGCCCCTTTGCAATCATCTGCGTGCCCACCAGCACATCGAGCTCGCGCCGTCTGAAGCGACGTAACACCTCGACCATCGCACCACGCCGCGTCATCGTGTCGCGATCGACGCGGGCCACGCGCACCCCGGGGAATCGCGTGGCAATCTCCTGCTCCACGCGCTCGGTCCCAATGCCGGAGTACTCGAGGAGCGGCCCTCTGCAGGACGGGCAGGCGTTCGGCACACGCGTCGCGTGATCGCAGTAGTGACAGCGCGCCCGCTCAGCGCGGCGGTGCAGCGTGAGCGCCACGCTGCAGTGCGGGCACTCGAGCGTGTGGCCACACTGGCGGCAGAACACGGTGGGGGCATAACCGCGTCGATTGAGCAGTACCATGCTCTGCTCGCCGCGTGCCAGCCGCTCCTCTAGCGACGCCTCCAAGACGCTGCTCAGCACGACCTCCGGACCGCGCGCGGCGTACTGCTCCCGCATGTCGACGATCCGAACCGCCGCCATGGGGCGGTCCAGCACACGCCGCGCCATGGTGAGCAGCTGATAGCGGCGTCGTCTCGCGTTCTCGTACGTCTCCATCGCCGGCGTGGCGGAGCCGAGCACGACGAGCGCCCCCGCGTCGCGCGCGCGCATGATGGCGACATCCCGCCCGTGGTAACGGGGGCTCTCTTCCTGCTTGTACGACGTATCGTGCTCCTCGTCGACGACGACGAGACCCAGCTTGGTGAGCGGCGCGAAGACCGCGGACCTCGTTCCCACGACAATGTCCACGTCGCCACGCCGGATACGGTGCCACTGATCGTGGCGCTCTCCGTCGGAGAGCCCGCTGTGTTGAACGGCGACACGGTCGCCGAACACACCCCGGAACAACAGGGCGACAGCCGGGGTGAGCGCAATCTCGGGCACGAGGACGAGCACCTGCCGGCCGTGGCGCTGCACCTGGTCGGCCAACCGCAGGTAGACCTGCGTCTTTCCGCTGCCGGTCACGCCGTGCAACAGACCAACGGCAAACGCGCCGCGTTCGAGCTGGGCCTCCAATCGCGTGAGCGCCGCCTGCTGCTCCTCGGTCAACTCCATGGCCAGGGTCGTCCGCGCATCGGCAGCGGAACCGGCATCGTCTATCGCAAACGGATCGCGCTCCTCTCGACGCTCGGCCCAGCGGACGAAGCCGAGCCGCTCGAGGCGCCGTAACGTTTCGCGAGAGATACCCTGCTCCGCGAGGCTCGCGACAGGCGCCCCGTCGCGTCGTGCCGCCAGCAGCCGGCAGGCCTCGCGCTGTTTCGGTCCAAGCCGCCGATTCGTCACGCCCTCGTCGATGATGGTTGTCGGCATCGCGATCGCGACGAGCTTGAAGGCCGCTTCACGCGGGGCGACATCTTGGTCGCGTGTCACGGCGCCCACCTTCTCCAGCCGGTGAATCGCCTGCTCGATGCGGGCACGCGATGGGCCCGCCGGCGGCTCCTCACTCCAGAGAGCATCTTTCCAGACGGCTTCGTCAGTGGAGAGCAGCTTTCGCACACGTGCAACGACGAGCCGCTGCGGCACCGCACGACCTCCGGCGAGTGACCGGAGGACCGCGGCTTGAACGTCATCGCTGTCGGTGATTCCCGTCTCGGCAAGCGGCGTGATCGAGAGGTACGGCTCGCTCTTCGCGCTGGCACGCGGTGGCAGGGCTGCCGCGAGCGCCTCGCCTGGCCCGGCCAGGTAATAGTCGGCAACCCACAGCGCGAGACGCACCACCTCGGTTGGCAGAAACGCCTCCCGATCGAGCACGCGCGCGACCGGGCGCACGTCGACGGACGCGGGGACATCGCTCTCGGGCATCCCGCCCGAACCGTCGACAACGATGCCCGTGAGCAGGCGCCGACCGACGGGCACGACCACACGCGCTCCTGCGGGCGCCGAAACCGACGTCGGAAGGGAGTAAGTCAGCAGATCGAGACCAGGGACGGGAACAGCAACACGAACGAAGCGCACCCGAACAGCTTACTCCAGCGATTCAGGCATCATGCAGAAGCGCCATTACCTTCTTCATGTCTTCCCAGCAGTCGCGCTTCTTGTCCGGGCTTCGCAACAAATAGGCCGGGTGGAAGGTCGGAATGAGCTGCGCGCCTCGATATGGGAAGAGGCGGCCGCGCAGCTTCGAGATGGGCGCGTTCGTCTTCAAGAGGCACTGCGCCGCGAAGGTCCCCAGCGCAACGATCACCTTGGGCTGAATGACGTCGATCTGCCGAAAGAGAAATGGCTCGCACGTCCGGACCTCGTCTGGCTCCGGGTTGCGGTTGTCAGGGGGACGGCACTTGATGACGTTGGCGATATAGACATCCTCCCGCTGCAGGCCCATGGCTTCGATGATCTTCGTGAGCAGTTGACCGGCCCGGCCGACGAACGGGATGCCCTGCGCATCTTCGTCGTAGCCGGGCGCCTCGCCAGCGAACATGAGCTCCGCGGTTGGATTACCCACGCCAAACACGATGGTCCTGCGGCCGAGCCCGCACAGCTTGCAGCGCGTGCAGTCGCCGATGTCGCGGCGGAGGTCCTCGAGGGTTTCTCGCGGCGCGCCGGTCCCTCTGGCGTCGAAGAGTGACGCCCCTGCCGCAACCGCTGTCACGCTGGTCAGGCTGGGAGATTCAATCGCCGCGGGCGTGTCACATTCACCACCACCCGTGCCCTCCCGAGCGGGCGTGCTGACTTCGTCCTGGGCGCCGCTGCGTGGTCCGCGCCACGCCGCATCGCGGCTGATTCCGGTGACACCGATCTCGCCAAAGAACTCGATGTGCGCGTCGAGCTGGGCTCGTAGATCTCGATCGATTGGCATATGGGATTATCGCGCGCCGGACGCGCCGGCGCCGGCCAGCAATCGGTCGACCCTGTCGAGAATCTCGCGTGCGAGATCACGCTTGGGCCGCAGCGACAGCTCCTCACTGTCCTCGGCCGAGATCAGCGTCACCTCGTTCGTGTCGACGTCGAAGCCAGCGTCCGTGCGCGAGACGTCGTTGGCAACAATCAAGTCGGCCCCCTTGCCCACCAGCTTGGCGCGTGCTCTCTCGGCGAGCTCGCTGGTCTCGGCGGCGAAGCCCACCAGGACCGGACGCTCTCGACCGGCTCGCGCGCGGGCGAGATCCGCGAGGATGTCTGGCGTGCGCGTCACTCGCAGCGTGAGCGTCTCGTCGCGCTTCGTGATCTTGTCGATTGCCGCTCCCTCGACCGGCGTATAGTCGGCAACGGCCGCCGCCATGACCACCACCTCGGTGCCGGGCGCACGGCCGAGCACCTCGCGGTGCATCTCGCTGGCCGAGCGGACACGGACGACCTCGACGCCGGGCGGTGGCGGGACGGTCGTGGGTCCGAGCACGAGCGTCACGGATGCCCCGCGCCGCGCCGCATCGGCGGCAATCGCCATCCCCATTCGTCCACTGGAGCGGTTGCCCAGGTACCGCACGGGATCGAGGTCCTCGAAGGTCGGTCCGGCCGTGACGAGCACGCGACGTCCCCGCCATGTATGGCCGCCGCTCAGCACCCGCTCAGCAGCATCCACCACCTCGTCTGGCTCCGCCAGGCGTCCCTTGCCAATCCAGCCGCACGCCAGGAACCCCTCTCCGGGCTCCACGAAGAGGACGCCCCGCGCTTCGAGCGTTCGAATGTGCCCCCGAACGGCCGGGTGGTCGAGCATGTTGGTGTTCATGGCGGGCGCCATCACCACCGGAGCGCGCGACGCGAGATACATCGTGGACAGGAAATCGTCCGCGAGACCGAGCGCGAACTTGGCGATGACGTGCGCGGTGGCGGGGGCGACGAGCAGCAGGTCGATAGACGAGGCGAGCGCGATGTGCTCGATGTCGGCGTTCGTCCCTGGCGCCCACTGGGTGGTGATGACGCGTCGCTGAGTGATCGCCTCGAAGGTGACCGGACCGACGAACCTTCGCGC
>JBOGIN010000213.1:0-11006 GCA_050742275.1 Vicinamibacteraceae bacterium | reverse complement strand
GTCGGTGAACGTCGCTGGGAAGCCCAGCGTCACGATGTCGAATCCCTCGCCAAACACAAAGTCGGCCTCGAAATAGCGCGTGAAGCCCACGCGGAAGTCGGCGACCGTGCGAGGGCTCAGGATCCACGTGTAGCCAACGCCGGCGGCGATGTTGCCGCGCGCGAATTCGTCTTGACCACCCGTCGGATCGCCCGCGGGGCGGCAGCAGTCGTTGCCGTAAAACGGGCTGCTCGGATCGAAACGGCGGTTCCGGCCGAACCGGAAGAAGAGGTTGTGCGAATCGGAGAGGCGATGATCCACGCGGGTCGAGACGCTGGACCAGTTCAGGCCGCTGTTCCGCGGGTTTTCAAAGTTCTCCTGGTTGGTGGCCGTGCGCGCCAGGTTCGGCAACGGATAGAACTCCAGCGCGCGGAGGGCAACCGGGTCCATCCGGTCCAGCGGAATCACGTTGCCCGGAAACGGATCGCGAATGAACCCGGTGCCGTTCGGGTTCGGGCGTGTGGTCGCAGGATCGTAAATCGTCACGGGCCGGCCCTGCAGATCGCGGGTCTGCGAGAAGTCGCCGCTGCGTTCGAGCCGCGTGGGAACGACCGCTCGTGCGAAGTCGTCGCCGCGGATTCGCGAGCCCTCGAAATTGATGTAATAGAACGTGCGATTCGCGCCGTTGTACACGTTGGGGATCCACACCGGGCCACCCAGCGCCCCGCCGTACGTGTTCTGCGACCTGTCGCCCTTGGGCTGTCCGTTGCGATTGTTGAAGAAGTCGTTGGCGTTCAGGCTGTCATCGCGCAGAAACCAATACGCGCTGCCGTGGGTCTGATTGCTGCCGCCGCGAGTCGACACGTTGACGAAGGCGGCGCCGGAGTGCCCGTACTCGGCGTCGTAGGCATTCGTCTGCACGCGCATCTCCTGCACCGCGTCCGGCGGGGGACTGAAACTCACCCGGTTGATGCGCATGTTCGGAATGCCGTCGAGCAGGAACTCGGATGTAGCCGAAGATCCGCTCGAGGTGAACGCCGACGGGCCGTTGTTGTCCCACTGGTTGACCGCGGCGGGGTTCCCCGTGTACTGGATGCCCGGCGAGAGTGTCAAGAACGCATAGGGATTGCGGCCGATCAGCGGCAGTTCGTTCAGTACCTCCGTCGTGACCGTCGTGCCCGAACTGCCACTTTCTGTTCGCAGCAGGGGCGATTCCGCGCGGACGACAACCGACTCCTTCACCGCATCGGGCGTCAGTGTGAGGTCTACTGTCGTCGTCTGGCCGGTCTGCAGCTCAATGGGTTCGCGTGCCGCCTTTTGGAACCCGGAAAGTTCGGCCTCCAGACGATAGATGCCATTGTCCAGCAGCGTGAACCGGTACAGGCCGCTGGTATCCGTCGTCTCGGTGCGGCCCGCTCCGGTGCCGACGTTCGTCAGGCGAATCATCACACCCGGAACGGGCGCGCCGGAACTGTCGCTGACGACGCCGGTCAGACTGCTCTTGTTGACCTGGGCATACGCAGGGCCGACGCAGATGCCGGCAATCGCGAGCCCCTGGAGTAATAACGGTAGGTACTTCTCCGGCACGTTCCCCTCCTAACCTTGGCTACTTCCCGGTAGGCTCGCTCCATGCCGTCCTCACCTTCCGGTCCGCACCCGGTCGCCTTTGTAGCCCATCCGACGCGAGCACGTCATGCACCGCGTCTGAAAAGTCGTGAAAGCGTCTGAAACACGGTAATTTGCCCGTCAATCGCCGATTGAGTATTATTTCGACCACCGCGACGTCAGGCTCCGCCACCGGGGTTCGGTCATCGATGCCAGGGAATCGATAGCGTGTATGGATTCCACTTCCCCGCCGCGTGTACGCTTCTACCGGTTTGGCCCGTGCACGGTCGATCTGCTGAAGGGCCGGTTGTGGCGAGATGGAACGCTGATCCCGCTCACACCTCGGTCTCTCGAGGTCCTCGTCGCGCTGATCGAGGACCGCGGCCGACTGGTGCAAAAGGACCACCTGCTCGAACGGGTGTGGCCCAATACGGTTGTCGAAGAGAACAACCTCGCCCGGCACGTCTGCATGCTGCGAAAGGCGCTGCATGAGAGGCCGGACCAGCACGAGTACATCGTCACCGTACCGGGACAGGGCTACCGTTTCGTCGCCGAGGTCGAGGAGCTGACCGAGCTCACCGACGGGCCATCCAAGGGGGCAGGCGCGTCACCGCCACGCGAACGGGGCGCAAATCCATCGTCCGCAAGCTCGCCTGCAACCCTTCCGGAACAGGTCGGATCGCCCGGCTCGCTGCTCGAGCGTTGGCCCGGCCGAACGGTCTTGGCGGTCACGCTCGTCGCCGTGAGCGTCATCTCGACGTTGGTCGCTCTCGACCGCTCTCCGTCGCGCGTTGAGTCGCCGCCACGACCCCTGTGGCAGCTTACTTATGATCCCGGCTTACAGCACGAGCCCACGTGGTCACCGGATGGCCACAGGGTGGCCTATACATCCGATCGAGCGGGCAACTCGGATATCTGGGTGCAGGCGCTGGCCGATCCCACCCCAATCCGTGTGACGTCGTCGACTGCGCATGATTGGCAGCCGGACTGGTCCCCTGATGGCCGCTGGCTGGCCTTCCGTTCCGAGCGCGACGGCGGCGGCTTGTATGTCATCTCGCTGCGAGGCGGCAGGGAACGCCGCGTGGCGGCGTTCGGATACCGGCCGCGCTGGTCGCCCGACGGCTCACGGATTCTGTTCTCGAGCTCAGGGCTGCACTTGAATGTGCCCCCACGGATGTATGTAGTGGGCTTGGACGGCCAGGCCCCGCGTCCCGTCCGGAGCGACTTGCTGGCAGAGTTCCGATCGGTGAGCGTTGGGTGGCATCCGGACGGTGAGCACGTGTCGATCTGGGGCCGGCATCGCCAGACGCGTTGGACGTTTCTCACGGCGCTCGTCGCTGGCGGTCCGGCCAGCAGGTGGACTCTCTCCCGGGAAGTGGAGCACCAGCTCGATGCCGCCGCGACGACGCTCACGCGCTTCGTGTGGTCGAACTCAGCGCAGTATCTGTACTTCGAGGGCCTGTCTGAGAACGTTCACAATATCTGGCGCGTCACGGTTGATCCTCACACCATGGCCTGGATTGCAGGACCCGAGCGTCTGACGACCGGTGTCGGAGATGACAGCGGCATCGCCTTGTCACCGGACGGCACGAAGCTCGCCTTCAGCATCCAGTCCGCCAACACGCGGCTCTGGGCGTTCCCCTTCGACGCTGCCTCCGGCAAGGTCACCGCGCCTGGGGTACCGGTGACCTCTGGCGCCATGGACGTGCTCAACTTCGACGCGCCAGCCGACAGCACACGATTCGTCTATCGAACGATTCGCGCAGGTCAGCACGAGTTGTGGGAGCGGTCGATCGACGATGGACGGGAGCGTCTGCTCATCGGGGATCATGAGTGGGCGCGGGTAGGTCCAACGTGGTCCGCCGACGGCCGGCGTCTCGCCTATCAGCGCGAGCGCAGAAGCTCCGAGGGCAGATGGGTGGAACAGGCCGTGGCCGTGCTTCCGGCAAGCGGAGGGGCTGAGTACCTCCTGACGACGCCCGGTCGACTGAGCATGGTCCCAACCGATTGGTCGCGCGACGGCTCCCTGATTCTCGGCGCTTGCTGGACCTCGGAGCAGCGATCCGGAGCCTGCGTGTTGCCGGTCGCACGCGCTCCACACGCGGAACGCCACGTTCGGCTGGTCACCTCCAAGCCCAGGTGGGATCTCTACGAGCAGCGTTTCTCACCGAACCAGCGCTGGATCAGCTTCAATGCAGTGGATGCCACCGATGCCAGTGTCTCGGCCATCCATGTGGTCCCTGCGTCCGGCGGACCATGGACCGCCATCACGGATGGGCGATCGTTCGACGATGTCCCGCGCTGGGCGCCCGATGGCCGAACGGTGTACTTCGTGTCGAATCGGAGCGGCTTCCTCAATGTCTGGGGTCGCCGTTTCGATCCAGAAGGGGGCAGGCCAATCGGCCCACCATTCCAGGTCACCTCATTCGACGGTCCGCGAGAGATGCTGCTGCCGCGGATGGGCAACATCAAGCTCGTTGTGTCGTCCAACCGCTTGCTCGTCCCGGTCGTCGAGACAGCGGGCCGCATCTGGATCCTCGACAACGTCGACCGGTGAGCTACGCCGTCGCGAGCCGTGCCGCATGCCGCTGCACCTTCCGGATGGCCTCGGCAATCTGATCCATATCGCCGCGCGGTCCGAGCAACATGTTCTGCGTGAGCCACACCGCCTCGCGGCACAAGCGATCGTTCTGCGGACACTGATTGCGCGCTTCGAGCTCGGCAAGCTGCGTGGCCGAATAGATCGCGCGATAGCCACGCCCGGTCAAGGTCGCCGCAAGGAATGGCTCCTTGTTCAGAGGCGAGTATCCGCCCGACGCCGGGATCCCCTCGGCCTCCAGCGCCTCGAGGAACGCGGCGCGCGGCAGTCCCGAGAACTGCGCGGCGTCGTACCGAAACATGTAGAGGTGATACGCGTTTCTCGTGCAGCCCTCGTACGTGCGGGCCGTCGCAATTCCAGGAATCTCCCTCAAGAGGCTCGTGAGGTATGCGCCGTTCTCGTCACGCGTGCGGGCTTGGGCCTGCAGCCGCGTCATCTGCGCCATCAGCAGGGCCGCCTGGAACTCGGTCAGTCGGAGGTTCGCTCCAGCGCCCCGATACGAGAAGTCCGCCCCGCTCGTCTTCCGCCCCCGACTGTTGTTGTGGAACGCGTAGCACGTCTCGATGAGCGCGCTGTCGTCGGTGAGCACGGCGCCACCCTCGCCGGCGTTGAGGTTCTTGCTTGCCTGGAAGCTGAAGCAGCCCGCGCGACCGTACGTGCCGACCTTGCGCCCTCGCCACTCGGCAAGGTGCGACTGGCAGGCGTCTTCGACCACCGGGACATCGCGGGCGCGCGCGGCCGCGAGAATCGTGTCCAGATCGGCCGACGCACCGCCGAGGTGAACGGGAACGATGGCGCGCGTTCGATCCGTGATGGCGGCCTCGATCTTGGCCGCATCGATTTGGAAGGTCTCGATATCGGTATCCACGAAGACGGGTAGCGCGTGTGCCAGCAGCACCACGTTGACCGTCGCGATGAACGTGTATGGCGGCACGATCACCTCGTCGCCTGGCCCCACGCCAATCGCGTGAAGCGCCGTAATCAAGGCGCTGGTGCCGTTGGCCGTGGCCAGACAGTGCCGCGCTCCGGTCAGCGTTGCGTACTCCGCTTCGAATCGACTGACCTCATCGCCGCTGCCGCGGAACCAGTGGCCGCTGCGAAGGACTCTCTCCAGGGCACGGGTCTCGCGCTCGTCCGTGACGGGCCAGGCTGGGAAGGGGTCACGTCGCACAGGCGTGCCCCCGAGCATTGCGGGCGTCGACGCATCGCCTGAGACAGTGCGACGACTGAAGAGCGCCGCGCTGCCTGCGGCGACGGCCCCCATGAACGTCCGACGATTGACATCGACCTTCATCGTTGGCCTCCGTTCTCACTCGACCGCCTGGGTCACGGTCCGCATGAGATCATTCACCTTGTCATGGATGCGCTCTTCGACCGACGGGGCGAAGGCGCTCGGCTTACCGTAGTAGATCATCGCGCCGCCGCCCTCGTAGCCACCCTCCTCGAGCACACGCCGAGACGGAACGTACGCAAAGACGTCGTTGCTGTATCCGGCGACCCACATCCGCTCATTCGGATATGTTTTCTTCAGCCGGAGCACGTAGTCGACCACAACTTCCCCGCCCAGCGCCACCACCGTCAGGTCGCCGCCGAACCGCCATATCTGGACCGGTTCCGGCTGCACGGCCGGCAGCGGGCGGCCGCTCCGGAGCTGCGCCAGCATGAGGTTGGCATGGCGCCGCACGTACTGGTCGGGATCCTGGAGCTTCGACTGCCAGACGTCGGACCCGGGTGTTTCCGCGAATGGCAGGGCCACCGTGTCGTAGGCGGCACGGAGCGGGCCCGAGACCGGCGTGGTGGTCGTCAGCGTGTTGGCAACGACGTCCGCGAGCGCGCGGCCGTGCTGCTCGGCCAGCTCCAGCGTGCCGCGCGGCTTCGGATTGGCATCCCCGCCGCATCCGGTGACGAACAACGCGCGTGCGCCGGGATACCGCCGCTCGAGCGCCGCCTGCGCAACGCCGGCGTAGTCTCCGTGGAACCGAACGAAGTCCGCGCCGAGCGTTGTGTTGTGGCAGGCGTATCCGAAGACAATGGCCAGCGTCTCGTCGTCGGGGCCGCCGACGCGCGCGACCGGCACCGCATGGTCCACGGGCCCCTTGGGGGTAAAGTCCACACGCCGGTTCGCCGCAAACGCTGCGCGCCCCTCACCGACGCTCAGGCTCGCCGGCTGCAGCCGCGCAAGCGCATCTCCAATGACGGCGATCACCTTGGTTTCGAGGTCGCGCGAGTACGTGTGGATCGTATCGCGCTGCTCGGCCGTGAGGTCATACGCCACCGAGAGCATCCCGTCCACGACCGGCCCGCAGTGCGTGTGGCTGGCGTTCAGCAGCAGGTGGGCGCGCCCGAGCCCATGGCGGCGCTCGACCGCGTCCGCCACGCGCTCGGCTATCCCATCGGTAAACCCCAGGATGTCCGCGGTGACCAGCACCGCACGCACGCCGTCAGCGTCTTCCAGCGCGAGGGCCTTTGCAAAGAGCGGCAGCGCGACGCCCTGCGATGCCTGCGTTCGCGCGGCATACCCAGCCATCCAGATCCCGGCCGCAGGCGTGATGTCGACGGTGGCGACGCCTGCGCGCCACGACCGCCCGCGGCTCGCACACGCAACCGACGCACCCACCGATCCAGCGATCATCCTGAAGAGAGTCCGCCTATCCACTGCAGATCCTCATCGCCTTCCTCAAGCCTCTATCGCAACGACGCATCGCCCATGCGCGTCGCCGTGTAGCATGGCGGCAATCACATCGGGCAACTCAGCGAACGTGACGCGCCGCGCAACGTCGTGCAGATGGCGCGGACGCAGGTCGGTCGCCAGACGATCCCACAGCGCCTGGCGCTCGCCGATGGGCAGGTGGCCGGAGTCGATGCCGAGCAGGTTGACCCCGCGCAGCAGAAACGGCATGACCGTGCCATGAAACGTCGATCCGCCAACGAGGCCGCAGAGCGCGATGTTGCCGTACGGCTTGACGCTTCGCAGCAGGTAATCGAGCGTCGCCCCTCCAACATTGTCCACCGCGGCGGCCCAACGCACGCGCATCAAATGGCGCAGCTCCGCGCCTTCGGGAATCGCCACCTCGTCGCGGCTTACGAGCTCGCTGGCGCCCAGCCGTCGCAGCCAGTCGTGCAGCGGGGGCTTGCCCGTGCTCGCGGCAACGTCGTAGCCTGCGGCGGCAAATAGATCGATCGCAAGACATCCCACACCGCCGGTGGCGCCGGTGACGACGACCGGGCCATCGGATGGCGTGGTCCCGTTCTGTTGGATCGCCAGTAGAGCCATGGCGGCCGTGTATCCTGCCGTCCCGATCGCCATGGCGTCGAACGCCGAGAGAGATGAAGGACGGCGGACCACCCACTCGTGCGGCACGCGGGCGTAGCGCGCATAGCCGCCAAATCGGCCGGCGCCGAACTCGTACGCCGTCACGATTACCCGATCGCCGGGACGCCAGTCGGCATGACTGCTCTCGACCACGGTGCCCGCAGCGTCGATCCCAGGAACGTGGGGATAGCGTGCCGCGACTTTGTTGCGCCCCGTGGCGGCCAGGGCATCCTTGAAGTTGAGCGAGGAGTACTCGACCTCGATCGTCACGTCGCCCGGCGGGAGCCGGTCGAGCGTAAGCCAATCGACGCGTCCCGCGACGCGGCCGTCACGCTCCTCGGCGACGAACGCGGGAAACGAGTCTGACACTGCCGACATCATTGCCTCGATAGCCCCACGGTACGTGGGGGCCGGCTTCAGCCGGCCCTGGGCCGCCTAAAGGCGGCCCCTACAAGTGAATCGCGTGATTAGACCCTTGCATGCGCAGGCTCAAGGTTGTCCTTGCACCAGAGCATCGATCGTCTCGCGGGCCACGCCGAGCTCCTTCTGCAGCCGATCGCCGTTGGATTGAACCCAGCTCACGAAGCTCTTTTGAATCTCCTCCGTCCATTGCATATCCATCTGTCCTGCCGTATACGTGCCATTGGCCACCATCGTATGGGCGAACGCATCCTGCACTCTGGTTCGCTCGGATTCGCTCACGACCTGCTCCGCCAGGTGCGCAGGAATGAACACCACGCCCTCCCGCTTGGCCAGCACCACGTCGCCCGGCATGGCGGTCACCGAGCCGATGCGCGTCGGCGTGTTGAGGCCCACCAGCATCATGCTCTGAATATAGGAGGGGTGCCACGCGCGCAAGAACGCATTGAAGCCCTCGATCTCCTGCAGCCCCTCCAGGTCTCGGGCCGAGCCGTCGAAGACGACGCCGTTTCCAGAGTTCGCGTAGATCGTGTTGCCCAGCCGGTCGCCAATCAGCGTTCCGTCCGCGATCTTCCCGAAGCCGTCGGCGACGTACACATCGCCCGGTTGCAGCATGTCGATCGGCCAGGTGTTTGGCGGTCCGGATCGTTCGGCCTGCTTCCCTTGTCGATCGATGTACTGCTGGACATCCGGGCGCGCCGGCGCATACGTGGCGGTCAAGGCGCGGCCGACGATCGCCCGATCGGGATGCAGGATCTCCCATCGACCCTGCTCGAACTCGTCGCCGTCTTCGTACTGGGTAGTGTACTTCTGCCCGCGAAGGGTCGCCCACGCCTCCTCGATCGTGACGTGCTCCATGCGCTTCAGGATCTCGTCGGCCACTTTCGGACGGCCGTCTGGGAAGCGCGGGCCCTTCCATTCAGCGGTCATCGCAATGAGCTGCTCCTTGGGAATGGTTTGCGCCTCCAAGGATCGTGGCAGGGCTAGACAAAGACCAGCCATGACGAGCGTGCAGCACTTCGCGGATGCGGTGAGGTTCATGCGTCTCCCTTCCGGAATCTGGCCGAGGGACATTGCCCGGCGCGCGGAGCGCGCCAAAACAAGCACTGCCAACTAGCCAAGGGGCTCTGGCCCGGGTGCATCCACGTGAGTGACTGCCATATCAAGGAGCAGAACCCCTTGGCTAGTTTGTGCTCGGACAGTATAAACGCGACGCGCCGGGCAACGTCGCGTCAGATCCTGAGAAAGATCCGCCGCCGGTACATCCAGAGCAAGACGATCCAGAAGACCAGCAGCACGGCGAGGCCTCGCATTACCGGCTCGAACGGCGGGCCGAGCAGGAGGAATGGCGCCTTGCCGAGGTGCCGCTCGAGCGCGGACGCCACGAATACTTCGACCGTCCAGCTCATGACGTAGATCGCGATCGAGTTCGCACCGACGACGAGGAGCGGGAACGACCAGCGCTTCCATCCCTTCCACTCGATGAGGGCGTAGAGCGCCGCGAGCATCAGCACGACGAGCCCGCCACTGTACAGCGTGTAGGACGAGGTCCAGATCCGTTTGACGATGGGGCAGATGTGCAGCCACTGGAGCAGCAGGCCGGCGAACGTCAGCGCGAGGCCGCCGACGACGAATCCTTTCAGCTTCTCGCCGGTCGGTCGATCAGTCCTGAGCCACTGCCCCGCCCACAGCCCCAGCATCATCGTGGCAAGTGTTGGAATGAAGCTCAGCGTCGACCATCCGCCCCCGTTGAACACGAACGGCGTCTCGCGCGGGAACAGGTTCAGGAACCACGTGTCGAAGGCCCAGGACAGGTTCGAGTTCTTGTTGAAGTGCGCCAGAAAGCCGGTGTAGAGATGCGACCAGGAGGCAGGCACGCCGACGCTCGTGTAATCGAAGCCGGGCCCGGGCAGTGGGTAGAGGACGAATGCCGCCCAGAAGCCGACCAGGAGTATGGCGAAAACCGCTGCTTGGATCCGCCACGAGGCCAGCGCGATCAGGAACAGAAAGGTGTATCCGAGGCCGATCTGCGTGAGCGTGTCTTCGAACGTCCAGTACGTCTGGGACGCATGCAGCGACCGCAGAAAAATGCCGAGCAGGATCAGGACCACGCTCCGCCACATGGCGTGCCCGAACATACGCCCGAGGCCGCCGCCGCGGGCGAGACGTGCCGCGATGGAGAACGGCAGCGAGACGCCGACGAGGAACGAGAAGGCCGGCTGGATCAGATCGTGCAGCGAGGATCCCAGCCAGGGCACGTGCGTGGTGTTGTACGCAATCAGCGCCCAGAACCGGCTCGTCGGATACGCGTCCCGCAGTGTCCACAGCTCCATCACCTCGGCGAGCATCAACACCATGACGAGCCCGCGAAACGCGTCGACCGACACCTCTCGCTTCGCGACGACGGGTGCAAGCACGTCTGGAGACGCGGGTGCTGGGGCGATCGTGCTCATGACCGGGCGCATTCTACCCCCACAGAGCTTACTTCTGTTGGCCTCTTTGACAGACGTAGCGCAGGCCTTTAGAGCGTGTGAGTAAATTCGTGGGGTCCGCCTTTAGGCGGACCTACATGGCCGATAGGGCCCGAACTCGCGCCGTCATGGGCCCATGGTCGGCGTAAACGGGAACGGCGCTGCTCATCGTAACGTGACCGAGGCCCACGGACAAATCGATACTGTCGGTCTTCACGGCACTTCCTGGCCCTCCTACGGCCGCCGTCTGTTAGGATTCGACGTTTCGGCAGCAGGCCGCGGCAAGTCGTTGCGCACTGCGAAAACACTCGGGAGCATGGATGACGACGTTCAACGTGTGGGCCGCTCGCCGCTGGTCATCGGGCTGGCTGGCGGCCGCGATCTCGCTCATGTGCACGACGCCAGCCGCAGCCGCCGACGAGGCCGGCGATGCGAAGGCCGCTGCCGCCGGCCAAGAGCGCCCGTCAGCCGGCGCCCGTTCCCTATTACGCGTCACCAGGTCTGCCGTCGTGACGGCCACGACGGAAGCAATCACGGTCGACGGCGTGTTGGACGAGCCGGTCTGGCAGTCGTCGCCGGACATCGGCGACCTCGTCCAACGTGAGCCACGGGCGGGCAC
>JBOGIN010000212.1:0-3905 GCA_050742275.1 Vicinamibacteraceae bacterium | reverse complement strand
CCCTGATACACCGCGCCGAAGTCCACGTCCAGCAACGCGCCGATCTCGCCAAGCACCTTTGCGGGGTGCCGTACGAACTCTTCGTACTGAAGAAGCATGGACATGGCAGGGTCGAACCGGCGTGTCGTCCGCTCCGCAACATAGTTGGAGAACATCCAACCAGCCAAACCGCGCGCCATGCCACCATGTCCTCGCCGGGTGGCGCGTCCTTCCAGCCGCCGGTTGCTCCCTCGGCGCACCGACCACATGACCGCTCGCGGGTCTCGAACGACATGCAGAATCTTCACCGGCACGCCCAGGCGCTCGACGAGAAGCGGCAGTCGATTCGCCGCCAGACGGCTGCTCTTTGTCGAGTCGATGAGGATGGATCGCCCGCTGACCTCGGCGATGGCATCGCAGACCGCTTGCCACAGCGCCACGTACTCATCGATTCGTGTGCCGCGGCCGAAGAGCATTTCGGTCTGAAGCGTCAGCGCGGCGGCGTGACGGAGGTCCAACCCGGGATGGACGCGCCGCACGCGCTCCATGACGGATCGCCAGAACCCGCAGGACGATACCGCCTGGCCGCAGGAGCACGGGTCGTCCGAGGCAAGGCATCGGAACACCCAGGTCAACTCCCCAGCGCCGAAGACGTCGGGATGATTGCCGAGCACCGCGTCGAGCAGCGTCGAGCCGCTGCGCCCGTAGCCAGCGATATAGACGAATTGCCGCCTCATGACACCTGCCGTCGGCGGAGCCAGGCCCTCCGGGTCACGCGCGCCGGGTCAGCATCCGCGTGATGGAGCGCAGCATCCCCGGCTCGCGCTTGAGATCGTCCAGTCGTACGAGTGTCGAGAGGGCCTCGCCGATGGAGTCGACGACCGTCATGCCAAGCCGCAAGGCGCCGGGCGGCACGTCTCGAGTGTCGCCATCCCAGATCAGAAGGGATTTGGCGTGCGACTCCACCGCGACATCCACAGCCTTCTCGAGGTGATCGTCGACGACCGCGTCGAGCGTGAGCGCCTCCGCCACCTTGCCCCGCGAGCCGTTGACGACGAACACACTGGGACAGGCGAAGCCATGCGCCTCCAGCCAACGCTGAGTCTGACGCTGTGTGGTGTCGCCGGCGGTCGACGGCCGCGTCGTAATGAAGATGACTTCCCATCGACGCTCGCGGGCCGCCGTGGCGATGCGCGCGACGATACCTGGCACGGTCTCCGCCAACGACGTCCAGAAGTCTTCAGTACCTTCGATGTGCGCCCAGAGCGCCGCCTGCTGGCGAGCGGTGAGAGCGGCGAGCGGCGGCGGGACGGCGGCGTGATGAGGTCCATCACCGTTGTCTGACGCCGGTGGAAGAGCCGCCGGGCCGAACAGTCCGCGGGCGATCCGCGCGATCGCGGCGTTCAGGTCCGCGAGGGTACCATCGAGGTCAAAGGCGACGCGCAGGCCCATCATCGACTCTCTCTCCGGAACGCCTCCGCGTGCCAACCGGCGCGACGGCAATCGCACACACCACGGCAAACAGCGTCGCGTTGCCGGGCATATGGAGGCTGAACTCGACGACTTCCTGGACGCCGATCGCCAGCAGGCCCGTGACGGCACCCACCCGCGTCCAGTACGTGACGCCAAGGTCGCCACGCCGTGCGTGCTCGGCAAAGCGGAATCTCATCTCCCGAACGAGGATCACCACGAGCGCGAGAATCGGGAGCGCAACCAGCACGCCGCCTTCTGCGGCCAACTGCAGCCAATCGTTGTGTGCGGCGCTCACGTTGTTCTCCGACAAGGCCCGTTGGTAGAACATGTTCGCCGCGGCGAACGTTCCAACGCCCGTGCCCGTCCAGGGGAAATCACGCACGATCGTCAGCGTGTCGCCCCAGATGGCGAGACGGCCGCTGATGGACGCCGTATCCGCCTGCGCGAACCGTGCAGCGATTCCATCGATACCGGCCCAGCTCACGATCGTGGCGATGAGTCCCGCCATGTACGCGAGTCGAATCGAGCGTCGCGCCCGCGCGGGTTGCCGGCGCGCGATCATGACGATCGTGACGAGCACCGCGCACGCAAACGCCGCGACGCCCGAGCGAGAGAGGGTCAGCACGAGCGACAGTCCCATCGCGACCACGGCAAAGCTGACGAGCACCACTCTGGTGCCGTCCGCGGTCGAGAGCCAGAGGAAACGCTCGCGTGGCGTGAGCGTCTCCCGGGGGAGCGTGCGGCTCAGAAGTCCCAGGAGATGTCCCATCGCCAACGGGAGCGCCATCAGCATCCAGCCGGCGAAGTGGTTCCGATTGACGAAGGGACCGAACGGATTTTTTCCCTCGAGCGGCATCCAGAAGCCGTAGATCTCTCCAGTGTGTGTCGCCTTTTGCACGATCCCGATGATGGCGAGCGTAGCGCCGAGCATGGCAATGCTCAGCACGAGCCGCCTCAGCGTCGAGCGGGTGAGCGCCCCGCTGGCCCCGAGCACCAGCAGACCGAGTCCGAGAAGGAAACTGAGCGCCTTCTCGGTCTGGTCGGGGTGAATGCTGAGCGCATGATAGACCTCTGCGCCGCTCGATACGCCCAAGCGATACGCCAGGTCGTACTGCATCAGCACGGCATGCCCGGCCGGGCTCAGCGTTTCGAGGACCTGCCAGCGCAGGGGGGCGAGCTGGACGAGGAGGGCGAGCAGGACACACCCCAACCCTCCTACCAGGCTCCATCGCACGGGCGCGGCCGCTTGCAGGAGCCCCCACAAGCCACACACGGCCGTGGCGAGCACCAACGGGCGGTAGGCCCACGGATAGACGGCGCCAAATGCGAGCGCGCCCCAGGCCAACGTGAGGACGAGCGCCACGAGCCACGCCATGCCCGCGCCTCGCCGTTCGATCAAGCTGTTCATGCGATGACCCTACGCCCGGCGCGCTCTTCGAGGCCGGTCCTCCGCGCAAAGGATGGGACGACGAGGCCAAGCGTCTCGAGAACGCCTGGCGCATCGTCCTCCAGGGCGAGTCGCTCGAGCCGCGTGACCTCGCCGTTCAAGCGCGCCGCCGCAACGCCGGGGCCGGACCGGACGCGGTGGATGCACGCGACCTCGCAGGCTTCGGCGGCCTCATCGGGGCCGAGCAGCTCTTCTTCGAGCTTCTCACCGGGCCGCATGCCGGTGAACACGACTTGAATGTCGTCGTCGGGCACGAACCCCGCGAGACGAATGAGATCGCGCGCCATGTCCGCCACCCTGATCTGCTCGCCCATGTCGAGCACGTAAATCGAGCCAGCCTCGAGCGCCGCGGCGTGGAGGACGAGCTGCACGGCTTCCGGAATGAGCATGAAGTAGCGTCGCATGTCGGGATGCGTCACGGTCACCGGGCCGCCAGCCTTGATTTGTGCCAGGAAATGGGGCACGACGCTCCCGTTGCTCGCCAGCACGTTGCCGAAGCGCACGGTGACGAACCGTTGCTCGGTGCCGGCTTGTGCCGATTGAACGATCAGCTCCGCCACGCGCTTGGTGGCGCCCATCACGCTGCTGGGGTTGACCGCTTTGTCGGTCGAGATCAACACGAAGCGATCCACCTCCCCGCGCAGGGCGCTCTCCACCAGCAGACGCGTGCCGCGCACATTGTTCTTCACTGCCTCGCACGGATTGTCTTCCATCAGCGGCACGTGCTTGTGCGCCGCTGCGTGGAACACGATCTCCGGGCGTTGCTCCGCGAACAACTGCGCCAGCCGGTGCGCGTCGGTGATGTCGGCGATCACCGGCGTTATCCGTAGAGGCGATCCGGAGCCCGAGCCCACGAGCTCCCCGTAGATCGCGTGGAGGCTGTTCTCGTAACGATCGAGCAAGACGATCTGCGCAGGTCGGGCAGTCGCGATCTGACGGCACAGCTCCGAGCCAATGGAGCCGCCGGCCCCGGTCACCAGAACGCGCTTGCCGTGCAAGAGGTAGC
>JBOGIN010000211.1:0-1732 GCA_050742275.1 Vicinamibacteraceae bacterium | reverse complement strand
CCTTCACGATGCCCGGACCCGGAGGTGCATCGATTCTGCCCGAGTGCGGCTCGAGGTCGTAGTCCGCCGCGCTCAGCGTTTGCCAGATGCCGGAGAAGTCCGGCTTGCCGTCGGCCGTCCGCGGGATGGCCGACGCCGCTGCCGACGCCACCGGCGCTCGGCCTCGCGTGCCGATCCACACGGAGAAGATCGGGACGATGGCGACCAGCGACAGGTATGCGGCTCGTTTCATCGACATCGTCTATCTCGCGGCTCCCCGCGCGTTCGGGTTGGACGATCCGGTGAACAGCGTTCGCCCGCCGGGCAGCGTCACGCTCTCGGCGTTCACCGTCGGGCTGCCGTTCTTCGCCAGAAAGCCCTTCACGATCACCTTGATTCCAGGAGGAAAGTCGCTCGTCCTGAGGCCGCGCCGCAAGAGCGCATGAGGGCTGCCGAACTCGACGGCCCAGTTTGTCACCTTCCCGTCCTTTTCGACGTCCACGTAGATCCATCCGTGCGGGTTCACCCAGGCCACCTTCGTCAGCGTCCCCTCCAACGTGACCCGCTTGTTGACGTCGAACTCCGCAGCAAACGCGTGGTGCGCGAGCGCGCGACCGCTCGACGCCAGAACGCAGATGCCGAGAGCCACCGTGAATGGCGCGAGCGCAAACCTCTTCATGGGACGCCTCCTTCTCAGAACCTCACCTTGACCGCGATCTGATTGCTCCTGGCGGGGCCGGCGGAGGATATCCTCCCGAAGCTCTGGTCGCCGACCTGTGTGTTCGGATTACCCAGGGGCGGCGTATTGGTGGCGTTGAACGACTCGAAGCGCACGTCGAGGCTCACACCGTTGCTCAGCCTGAACGACTTCCGCAGGACGAGGTCGAGGTTGAACGTGCCAGGCCCACGCAGGAGGTTCCGCGGTGCGTTGCCGAACGTGTACGGGTCATTGGCAACGAACGCTGACGTGTTGAACCAGCGGTCCACTGTCGGGTGTTCGAGGCGCCACTCTCCGATCACGTTCGGGCGGTCGTTCTGCCCCGTGTTCGACGGATTGCCATTGACCGTGAGATCGAGCGGGACGCCGGTGGCGACGGTCACAATGGGCCCGATGCTCCAACCTGCGAGCAGCGTGTCCGCGACGGGTCCCCAGCTCCTGCCGATCGCGGTATCCCGCCCGAACGGCAGATCGTAGAGGCCGCTCGCCACGAAGTAGTGAGAACGGTCGACATCGGCCGGCGCGACCTCCGCCTCCAGGTTCGCGGGATCCTGGTAGCCGTCGCCGAGCGCGCGGGTACGAGACCAGGTGTAGACGGCCAGCAGCGACAGGCCGCTGCTGTATCGCTTCTCGATCTTCGTGTGCAGCGCGTGGTACTGGCTCCACCCGTCCTTCTCGATCCGCACGATGTCGGCCAGCGTGAACGTATCCCTCGTCTCCGGCAGCGTTGCCGTGGTGAAGCGGCGGCGTGCGTTGACATCGCCTGGCCCGGGCGGCGCCGGATTCCCGTCGATCTCCCGCCAGTTGTTGACGAGCCGGTTGCCGGTATATCCGACCTCCACGACCACCTGACCGGGGAGCTGGCGCTGGACGTTGACGTTCCACTGATACGAGGTGGGCCACCGGCTGCTGCGGTCGTACGAGACGAGCGTGACGTCTTCGGCGTTGGCCGGCGCCAACGCGTCGGGAGCAAAGCCCTGGCTGAGGAAGATCGAGGGAGTGACCCGGTTCGTGCTTTGGTTGATCCGCACGTGA
>JBOGIN010000210.1:0-2251 GCA_050742275.1 Vicinamibacteraceae bacterium | reverse complement strand
CGTCATCTCGTTTGCCCCGGGCTACCCCGCGCCGGAGACGTTCGTGTGGGACGAGTACCACGACATCGCGTCCGCGCTGCTGCGCGGGCGCGACGGCAAGGTGCTGCAGTACGGGCCCACACGGGGGCATCAGCCGCTGCTCGAGATCTTCCAGCAGCAGCTGCGGGCGCGCGGGATCGGGGCTGCCATCGACGAGCTGATGGTCACGACCGGATCCCAACAGGGACTGCACCTGCTGGGACGCGTGCTCATCGATCCGGGCGACGTCGTGCTCGTGGAGCTTCCCAGCTATACGGGGGCAATCGCGGCGTTCAAGAACGCGCAGGCGACGCTCGTCGGCGTTGGGCAGAGCGCCGACGGCATCGACGTGGCGCACCTCGATGAGGCGTACCGGCGTCAGACTGCCGTCGGGCGGCGCGTGAAGTTCCTCTACCTCGTCCCCAACTTTCACAATCCGACCGGTGTGCTCACCAGCCTGGAGAAGCGTCGCCTTCTTCTCGCATGGGCGCAGCGCGCCGACGTCTTGATCGTCGAGGACGACCCGTATTCCGACCTGTATTTCGACGACGCCACGCAGGCCGAGATGCGCCCCATCAAGGCGGATGACGAAGACGGGCGGGTGATCTATCTCGGGAGTCTCTCCAAGACGCTTGCCCCGGCGTTTCGCGTGGCCTGGATGAACGGCCCGGCGCCGCTCATCGCCAAGTTCGACACCGCCAAGCAATCGACCGACCTCTGCTCGAGCGCGCTGGACCAACGTATCGCCTATGAGGCATGCCGGCGTGGGGTCCTCGAGCGGCAGGTTCCGGTGCTTCGTCAATACTATCAACGCAAGCGCACGGTGATGGCCGGCGCCCTCGCGCGAGAGCTCGGCGATCTCGCGCGCTGGCCGCATCCGCGCGGCGGCTTCTTTCTCTGGGTGGAGCTCCCGCCCGCGCTGGACACGCAGGCGATGCTCGCACGCGCCTTGGAGCGGCGCGTGATTTACGTCGCCGGTCAGCCGTTCTTCGTCGACGGCAGCGGCGCGAGCTTCATGCGCCTGTCCTTCTCGTTACCCTCGCCTGAGCGGATCGAGGAAGGTATCCGTCGACTGGCGGAGGTCGTTCGCGCGGAGCTGGAGCATGTAGCACCACGGAACGCGCGCCGCGGAGGTTGAGCCCTGGACACCACAGCGCGGTCGTAACGCGGCCCTCCAACTGGAGGGCGGCCAGTTGGCCAGGCCGTTTGAGATCTGGCGTGGAGTCGGGGCGTTGCTGGAGCGCAAGCGGCTCGGCGGCGTCAGAGGCCGCCAACACGGCACGCCCGCAAACGCGGCGCCGTGTTTTACCATCAGTCACCACGTCAGTCCCGTAGCGTGCACGCTGTTCTCGGACGGCCATCGTCTGCCGTGCCCCGAACGCCTGCTCGGCTTCGTCCGCGTTGTGGCGTTTAGAGCGTAGAGAGATATTCTCGACCGACGCCTCACCCCCAACGGCGTACGGCACGCGGTGGTGATATTCGAGGAAGCCGCGCTCGGCGCAGCGATGGCCGCTTGCGCTCACGAAGGCGCATTGGCCACGGTCACGTGCCCACACGCGGCTCTTGACCTCCGCCGGGATATGACGCGACGCGCCCTTCGCTGCAGCGGACCCGTTGCCACTGGCGCGGGGCTGGTCTGTGGCAGCCCCGCTTCGTCTTGGCAGCTTCTCGAAGGAGGAGCGGGAGGCCCCGATCAAAGACCGCTGCGACATCGCCCTGTGGCAGTACGTGCCGCAAGAGGTCTTGGACCTCACAGAGCTTCGCATAGGTCTCAGCGCTGATCGTGAACGACACCTTGTAACGCGCGGGCGCCAGCGGGGTTACGGCCCCCGTGGCGGCTCCGGCGGTTGGGCGTGCCTGGGCTCGCGCGATATCCCGGCAGGGCCTGTGTCGACGGCCGGTGGACGGGACACCGGTGCTTCGTCTTGGGCCTTCGTGGGTCGGGGTGGAAATCCACTTACTTCTCAAGTGAATGATGGTAACATCACGGAGGGATTCACTAGAATATCAAGTGGTGTGTATGGAAACCGGCGTAACCTCCTCGGCTCGACCGTGCTCCGTGCCCACAACGGGTCAGGCCGATAACAACACAGGGTTTGCATGAGACGCCTTTTTCTCAAGTTGTGGAACGCCATGTGGCCGCGGCGAGCAGAACGCCAAGCCACCAGGGAAATCTGCGCGCATGTGGCGCTCCTGGTGGACGATCTCCGGCGTCGTGGCATGACGCCAGAGG
>JBOGIN010000209.1:0-3692 GCA_050742275.1 Vicinamibacteraceae bacterium | reverse complement strand
GCCTAAAGGCCGCGCGCTACGTACAGATGTGATTTTTTCTCACGTTCTTTAGCCCCGCGCCGATTCCCCGCCGCTCAACGCAGCTCACCCTGTGCGATCAGCGCTGGGTCGAGCAGCGCCGTGGACGCGCGGTCGGCAAACAGCGTCGTGTCCGGATGCATGCGCAAGATCGAGGCAGGCGCGAGCGGGGTGATCCCGTCGCTCAGACACGCCTTGACCGCTGCCGCCTTGCGCTCGTCGGACACGATGCACAGGATCCGACGCGCTGCGAGGATCTGTCTGACCGACATCGTCATCGCGCGTCGCGGAACCTCCTCCAGCGCCGTGAACCAGCCTTCGCGAACCTGCTGTCGCCGGCACGCTTCGTCGAGGTCGACGATGAAGTAGGGACGCTTCGTGTGGAAGTCGGCGGGCGGATCGTTGAAGGCGAGATGGCCGTTCTCGCCGATGCCCACGAAGGCGACGTCGATGGGCGCCACGGTCACCGCCCGCCCCACGTCCTCGCACACCAGATCCGCGTCGGACTCGCCGTCGAGCAGGTGATAGGTCTCGATTCCCGTCGGGCGAATCAAGCGCTCCAGCAGATACCGTCCGAAGCTCGCCGCGTGCGTGACCGGCAGGCCGATGTACTCGTCCAGATGGAACAGCTCGACGCGCGACCACGGGAGATCGGTCTTGGCCGTGAGCGCCTCGAGGAACGCAATCTGCGACGCGCCCGTCGCGGCCACGATGCGGGCGCGGCCGCGTGCCGCGACCGCCTCCACGATCGTCTCGGCGGCAAGCGCCGCGGCGGCCTGTCCGGCCGCAGAGCCGTTCTCGAAGATTTCAATTCGCATGAGTGTCGAGCTCCGTCCAGACGACGACCGTCGTTCCGCGTCAAGGCCCGTCTGGCGTTGTCATGTCAAGGGAGAACCAGCGGCGTAGCGGCTATGTCCCCCGGGCGGTCAGTTGTCTCTCGATCGACTCGCGTAGCGACGGAAGAGATCGCAAGGCGTTCCGGTAGTAGATCTTCCGAAGTACGTCGTCAGGAAGGAACACGCCGTGGATGCGCCAGCGCCCCTGCAGTGGAGCGCCGACCGGCGACAGCATCTGCGCCGGATGATCGAAGTACTCGTCGTCGGTCTCGCAGAAGCGCCAGTGGGGCGCCCAGAACCGCTCGGCGTCGCGTCCGGGGCCGCCGTCGCTGCCGAACAGCACGCGGTCTTGATACTTGATCAGCCACTTCCGGGCGGTGTAGGGCTGCCGGCCGAGATCCTGAAACCGCGCGGACAGCTCCACATCGGCGTTGGGAAACCTGTCGAGGAGATTGCCGGCTCGGCGCAGATCCTCCGCCATGTTGGCGACGTGCCCGAGCACGAAGCGTGTGCCGGGATGCTTCGCCAGCATGTTCTCTTCGTGCTTCCAGATCTCCGTGTAATGAGGCTGGCCCGTCCGGTAATAGTTGCCCGAGGGGTCGCTGCGCCACTGACCGGCCTCGTAGCGCTCGTTGCCGGGGCCGATGGGAT
The DNA here is from genome assembly GCA_050742275.1 of Vicinamibacteraceae bacterium. Classification (GTDB taxonomy): domain Bacteria; phylum Acidobacteriota; class Vicinamibacteria; order Vicinamibacterales; family Vicinamibacteraceae; genus WHTT01. The sequence goes on along the minus strand of JBOGIN010000209.1, from coordinate 2,187 downwards.
CCCAGCGCGCGATGGGATCGCTGACGTGAATCATCACCGGCTTCTTGTACCGCGCGCACACGGCCCAGATCGGATCCATGCGCGGATCGTCGCACTGAATATAGGTGCCGTCCGGATTCTTCAGCTCGAGCCCGAGCACCTTGTTGATCTTCAGCCCCTGCGCTCCGGCTCGAAACGCGCGCTCCAGCTCGGCGGCCGTCTTCTCCGACCATCCCGGGTCGTTGATCCCATCCCAGACCGGTCTGGCGAAGTGAACGATGCGATCCTTGTACGGCTCGCCCACCTTCAGGTTCTTGTCCAGCGCGTCGTACATCCCGCCGTCCATGTTGAGCACGGCGCCGAGGCCGACGCGATCCATCTCCGCGATCATCTTCTCGTAGTCTTCAGCGGTCTGCAGGCTCCTCGCGTGGACGTGGAAGTCGATCGCGGGGTACTTGGCCCGCTCGATCGGCGTGCGCTCTACCACGAGTAGGCTCTTGGGCATGGCGGTCTGCTCGGGCGTGCGCTTGAAGCCGGACGGCTCGGACGACGACGAGGCGCTGCCGTCGGCCGGCGCTGGCGAGGACGAGCAGCCGGAGATCAGAAGGAGCGGGAGGAGCCACGATGCCGCACGCATAACCATGATGGAGATCCCGCTACCGGCGAGCGACGGCTTTCGCGGAGACCTGGCGCTCGGCGAGCTGCGTCTCGATCGACTTCCGCAGGGACGGGAGATGCCGGAGCGCGTTCTCGTAGTACACCTTCCGCAGCACCTCGTCCGGGAGCCCGATGCCCGAGATGTTCCAGCGGCCATGCCCCGGTGAGCCTCCGGGCGTGCGGATCTGCGCCGGGTGGTAGAAGTACTCGTCATAGGTCTCCAGATATCTCCAATGCGGGATCCAGAACTCGTCCGGCTTGCGATTGGGGTTGCCGTCGGAGCCCATCAGAATGCGATCCTGGTATTTGATGATGAACTCGCGCCAGAGGCGCGGCGCGCGGCCGAGATCCTGGAACGTCGCCGACATCTCGACGTCGGCGTTGGGATAGGTATCGAGCAGCGCGGCAAGCTTCTCGGGATCGTAGTAGAGCATCGCCATGTGCGCGTTCACGAAGCGCGTCTTCGGATGCTTCTTGTGCATGTTCTCACGCGCCTTCTCGATCACCTCGTGAGGCGGACCATCGCTGTAGAGGCTGCCCGAGGTATCGCCGGGCTGCCGCCACAAGCCGGCTTCGTAGCGCTCGTTCTTCGGTCCGATGGGATAGAAGCGCCCGATCGAGTCGCTCGTGTGAATCATCACCGGCTTGTCGTACTTGGCAGCCATCTCCCAGATGGGATCGAGACGCGGATCGTCGGCCTGGATGAACGTGCCGTCGGGATTCTTGGCGACCTGCCCGAGCACCTTCGACACTTTCATGCCCATGGCGCCGGCCTTGAAGGCGCGCTCCATCTCGGCGGCAAAGCGCTCCGACCAGCCAGGCTCGTTGATGCCGTCCGCGCTGAACGTGATGAAGTTGGCCACGCGATCCCGGTATGGCTCGCCCGCCTTCAGCGACGCATCGAGCTCTTTGCCGGTCCCGCCGTTGAGATTGACGATGGCGCCCATCCCAATCGTGTCCATGAGGTCGATCAGGTGCTCGTAGGCCTCCTTCGTCGTGAGGCCGCGGCCATGCACATGGAAGTCGATCGCCGGGAACTTCGCGCGCGTGATGTTCGTCCGCGGCAGCCGCATCAACGTCACGGGCATTGGCGGGACGTCCGGCCCAGAGGTTTCCCAGCCCTTGGGCGGCGCCACGGACTCCATCGCCGGCATCGGTGGAATCCACACGTCACCGTCGGCAACCGTCGCCGGCGCTCTGGGCTCGAGGGGGGCGTCGGAGGACGGCGCGGTGCCACTCCAGCCCTTGGGCTGGTCCTCCTGATCGGCGCTCGGCGCAGCCTGGCTTGCAGGCGCGCCGTTACCGTCCTGCGCGCTGCTGTCAGGCGCTCGACACGATGACGCTGCGAGCCCCGCGACGAGGACAAGAACTATCGGTGACCAGCGGGCCATGAGGCAGTGATCCTTTCTGCAAGCCAGTGATAATGCTGTCAGTCAAGCGCGTCGTCACGTAGGGCGCGGGCCTAAAGAGTGTGAGAAGAAAATCACCGTCCGTCGTAGCGCGCCTAACCCCAGAATTCACTTGTGTTGACAATCGTGGGGGCCGCCTTTA
>JBOGIN010000208.1:0-3816 GCA_050742275.1 Vicinamibacteraceae bacterium | reverse complement strand
GGGTAGCACCCATCCGGCGGTACAGGCTCGGCGAGATCCGGAACGACCGCCGGAAGGCCCGCGTGAACGCTTCGAGCGATCCGTAGTGGGCATCGAATGCCACATCGGTCACCGACAGGCGCGTTCGTCCCAACTGCCATGCGGCGCGCTCCAGCAGCAACCGTCGCCGCATGGCCGCTGGGGCCTCGTCAATCATCGCCCGAAAGACGCGGAAGAACTGCGTCCGACTGCGAGCGGCCCGACGTGCCAGCAGCCTGCTGTCGGCACCCTCGTCTAGCGAATCGAGCACGACTGCCGACAGCCGTTCGGAGTCCGTTCGTGCGCCCATGCCATCCTGCTCGACGTGAATATAGCCTGTCCGATCGACTCGCGCCTGACCGCGCGTCCCAATTCCGGCAGCCTGTTCGCAGCGCCCGGTCGGCCGCTTACCGTTTTCGCTTCGGCATCAGCCGAAGGGCGTCAGCCGCGCGTTGGATCCGGCGGGCGCGGGTGGGAGGCGTCTTCGCCCCCTCAATCGACTCGACGTGCTCACGTTGATGGCTGTAGCTGAGGGCTTGCCATCGCTCCCACGCAGGCGGCATTGTCCTGAGGGCTTTCTCGAAGTCTGCCGGTGGCGTGATCACGCGCGCTTCGGTGTCGAGCTCGAGCCGAACCTCGATCGTCTCACCACCCTCCACACCTGCGGCCTCGCGATTGCTCTTTCGCAGTGGAACGCACGGCGGTCCTCCCATCGCTGCAATCGTGCTCCGGTACGTATAGCCGTTGAGCGTCACCTTGACCGGCGCGCGCACCTTGCCGAACACGGCCGTCGGGTCAAAGGTCAGCGGGATGAAACATGTCGACCCTTCCCGAACGATCTTGGTTCTAAAGGTCTTCGAGATCATCAATGGCTCCAACGTCCGGTTAGTGCTCCAAACATGAATATTCTGCATCACTCCAGCCGCGGGACAGCGCTTCGCAACGAGTTTCCGTAGAATATCGACATGTCTTGCGGTGATCATCGTCGGTGGGCTCGTCACCTCTTGCCTGTCCTCATCGCTGCAGCGGCCCTGTTCGTCTTGGGCGTGAGAGAGCAGACAGGAGCACAGACGAGGTCGTCCATCAGGGACGCAGCACAGCCCAACATCCTGTGGATCCTTGCGGAGGACATGGGGCCTGACTTGGGTGCCGACGGCACACCCGAGGCGCGAACGCCGAACCTCGATCGGCTGGCGGCTCGCGGGATGCGCTTCACCAATGCTTTCACCACGGCTCCGGTGTGCTCCCCTAGCCGGTCGGCGCTCATGACGGGGATGTACCAAACCAGCATTGGCGCCCACAACCACCGGTCACATCGCCCAGAAGATCCCTCGGCGTACCCGTTCCCGCTTCCGGACGGCGTGCGCCTGATCTCGGACTGGCTGCAAGAGGCAGGCTACGCGACGGCCAACATCGTGCATTTCCCGGAGGGCACTGGCTTCCGTGGGACCGGGAAGACCGATTGGAACTTCAGCTACGAAGGCAAGCCGTTTGACGTGGATCGCTGGGCCGACCTGAAGCGCCGTCAACCGTTCTACGCCCAGATCAACTTCCCCGAAACACACCGCGGCAAGGAGTGGGATGAGGCGCACGAGCACGTCACGCGGCCCGCGGATCCGAAGAAGGTGCGCATTCCGCCGTACTACCCTGACCATCCTGTCGTCCGGCAGGACTGGGCGCAGTACCTCAATGCGGTGATGGCGCTCGACCGTAAGGTCGGCGTCGTGCTCGATCTCCTCGAGCGGGAAGGGCTGGCCGAGCGGACGGTTGTGATCTTCATGGGCGACAACGGCCGCGCCATGCTACGCGGCAAGCAGTGGCCGTACGACAGCGGCTTGCATGTTCCGCTCGTCATCTACTGGCCGACGGGCATCCCGGCGCCCGAGCGATACCGGGCTGGAACCGTCAGCGATCAACTCATCAGCTCGATCGACGTCACCGCGACGACCCTTGCCATCGCCGGCGCGGAGAAGCCAGTGAAGATGCAGGGACGGATATTCTTGGGCCGGAACGCGGATCAGCCGCGCGACCTCCTGTTCGGCGGGCGGGACCGCGGTGACGAGACCGTTGATCGCATCCGCACGGTCCGCTCCGAGCGATACCGCTACATCCGTAACAACTATCCCGAGCGCCCGTTCCTGCAAACCAACCGGTACAAAGAAGTCAACTATCCCGCCATTTGGGTCATGCGGAAGCTGCACCAGGAAGGCAAGCTCACGCCGGTGCAAGCGCGGCTCCTGGCTCTGACGCGCCCCAGGGAAGAGTTGTACGACCTGCGGCGGGATCCCTACGAGACCGTCAACCTCGCCGGATCCCCCGCGTTTCGAAAACCGCTCGTCGAGCTGCGGACAGCGCTGGACCGATGGATCGAGGAAACCGACGATCAGGGACGGATCCCGGAGGGTCCAGCGGTCGCCAAGTACTACGAGCAGAGGGCCAGAGAACGGAGCGACGAGCGCATAAACGAGCTGCGGGCGAAATGGGGCGTGCGTTGACGCGCCTGCTGGCCATGCTCCTCAGTGTCCTGCGCGTCCGAGAATCCATGCACGGCTGGTCGCTCCGGATTGGGCCGGTGGCGGCGAGGGCCTTCGCCGGCTTCCTGGCGCTCTGCCTCTCGGGCGCCTCGCTCTCCAGCGCCCAGCCGGACGAGCGCCCGAACTTTGTCTTCCTCGTCGTCGATGATCTTGGCTGGGCCGACGTCGGCGAGCTCGGCAGCACTTTCTACGAGACGCCCCACATCAATGCTCTCGCGCACTCCGGGATGACATTCACCCAGGCGTACGCGGCCAGCCCGGTGTGCTCGCCCACGCGCGCCAGCATCCTGACCGGCCGCCATCCGGTGCGGGTGAACATCACCGACTGGCTGCCTGGGATGCCGGTATCGCGGGCTTCGAATCCTCGCTTCTTCCATCTGGAGGATGGCGACCAGTTGGCGCTGGACGAGACCACGATAGCCGAAGTGCTCGAGGAGCATGGCTACGAGACGTTCTTTGCCGGCAAGTGGCACCTGGGCGGCGAGGGATTCCTGCCGACCGACCAGGGATTCGACGTCAACATCGGTGGCTTTCACGCGGGCTCCCCGCCCGGCGGATACTATGCGCCCTGGAAGAATCCTTATTTGAGAGAGAAGCGAGACGGTGAGTACCTGACGGAGCGTCTCACTGAAGAATCGATCGACTTTCTGGACGCACGAGATCAGGACCGGCCATTTGTGCTCTACCTCTCCTACTACAACGTCCACACGCCGATTGAGCCGTACAGGACGCATCTCGCGCACTACCAGGGCAAAGCGAAAGCGCTGTTCTCCGACGACACGCCGTATCGACCGGAAGGCCGCGGCATGTCACGGATGCGACAGGACAACGCCGCCTACGCGTCGATGGTAGCGGCCGTGGACGACAGCGTCGGCGCGGTCCTCGAGGCGCTCGATGCGCGCAAGCTTGCCGAGAACACGGTCGTGTTCTTCGTCTCGGACAATGGCGGACTGAGCACGCTCGGAGGAGACCGCGTCGGCCCGACGTCGAACCTGCCGCTTCGAGCAGGGAAGGGATGGCTGTACGAGGGAGGCATTCGCGTGCCCATGATCGTTCGCGCTCCGGGAGTAACCGAGCCGGGACGCTGGAGCGACACACCGGTCATGAGCATGGATTTCTTTCCCACCGTCCTCGAATTGGCGGGACTGCCGGCCCGCCCTGAGCTCCACGTCGACGGCGTGAGTCTGGCGCGTCCGCTCGAAGGAAAGCGCTCGCTCTCGCACCGCGAGCTCGTGTGGCACTACCCGCACTACCATGGCTCGGC
>JBOGIN010000207.1:0-11274 GCA_050742275.1 Vicinamibacteraceae bacterium | reverse complement strand
AGTCGATAGTGCTCGAGGACCTCGATGATCTCATGGGTGGTTCGCACCCGGTGCCGCCCGTGCCCTGCGCGGGCCTGCCGCCAGTCCCCGCGCTGAATCGCCTCCAGGATCGCGCGATGCTCCTCGTTCGAGCGCTCGAGTGAGGTGCGCAGGCGGACGGTGGTAACGTGGGCACGATGCCCCTGGTCCCAGAGCATGTCGGCCATGGCCGCGAGCCGCGTGTTTCCACACAGCTCGGTGATCGTCCGATGAAAGCGCTCATCGGCCTCGACCCACATCTCGAGATTCCGGCGCCTGAGCGCGGCGTCCATGTCATCGACCATCTTGCGCAGCGGGGCCAAGACCTGCCCATCCGGTCTCGATCGCGCAAGCCGCTCGACCGCGGCGAGCTCGAGCGCGGTGTGCGCTTCGTACAGGTCGTGCAGGTCCCTCACCGAGAGCGGCACCACGCGCATCCCGTGACGGGGGATCAACTGTACGAGGTTCTCGTTCTGGAGACGGACCAACGCTTCGCGCACCGGCGTGCGGCTCATGCCCATCTCAGCGGCCAGCTCCTGCTCGAGGGCTTGATGCGCGGGAGGGTACTGGTTCTCGAGGATTCGTCGTCGAATCTCACGGTACGCACGCTCGACGAGCGTCACGCCTCGCGTGCTGCCACGCTCGCCGCCTGCCTGCAATGTCGAGGGCTTGCGCCGATTCGACGCGTGCTGTTTGGCGAGTCTCTGGCTCACAGAATCGTAGGATACACCAAGCGCACGCGGGTCATCGTGCGGCGCGGTGGCTTACCGTGTCTCCGCGCGCGTGTGCGAGCGCCAGGAATCGATCGGGCGGCCAGATCGTCGTCGCCTCCCGAAATCGAAGGTTTCGAGAGAGCCCCACCGCCGCCGCGCGCGCTTCGTACCACGTCCGATCGAAGCTCGCTCCCGGATTGACCAGCTCCAACGGCTTTCGCATCAGCATGAGGGCGGCCGTTCGGAAATCGCCCACACGCCGAAGGCTGGCGACCGGCAGCAGCTCGAGCAGCTCCGCGTCAAGGCCTGGGTCGCGGCCCGCCAAGTCGACCACCACGCGGTCGGCGCCGCCGAAGACGGCAGCGCCAAACGCTGTCAGCAGACCGCTGCGCCCGAGGCCCACCACCGTCAGACGATCCGTTGGCCAGCGCTCTCGCGCGAACGCCAAGCCCGTCACGACGTCTTGGATACCGTTCAATCGATCGTCGCGATTGTAGGCCCAAGGCCAGCTCAGTGCTTCCCAATCCTTCCGGAGAATCCGCAATTCTCCAGACGCGTATCCGCCGATTGTCACGAGCCGGTACCCGCTCGATACCAGGGTCTTCGCGTAGGCCTCGGGCGTGCCGTCAGGACCGACCAGCGCGGGTAGCTCGTGACCCTGGACCACGACCAACGTTCCCTGGGCTGCACTGTCCGCGCTGAGCACGTCCACTCGAACCGCTTCATCCCGTCCGGATCGTCCTGTCACGAGCCTTTCGTAGCGCAGGCTCCCCGCGCTCTTCTTCTCCGCCGTCTCTCGGACGTCGACCTTCGGCCGGACCTCGACGCCGAGGACCTGTGCCAGGTGCGTCCCAAAGGTCGACACGAACTCCGGAAGGTCGGCGGCTGATGCAGGCAGCGCCGCCTGAAAGTCCTTGTCAGACCGGGCGATCCAATTTTCAATCACGTCGCGGCCCGACAGCGCCTGCTTGGGGAGGATGTGATCCGGAAAGACGCGCAGGTCGCCGAGCGCCCTCAGCTCCGGGGCAACAGCTACCGGATCCGTGATCGGGGGATTGGGACTCTTCAGATGGCGCGCGAACCACTCGTACACGGCAGCGCGGGTTTCAGCATTGTAGTTGTGCCCGGCGGCGATGTGTACGTTGTCGACATTCCCCTCCGCGCCGTAGAGCGCATAGTACTTCTTGAAAATCGGCAGCTCCCGCTCGGGGAAATCGTGGGTCCACGGATCTTCTGTCGCGGACGGCAGCAGCAGCGGCTTCGGCGCAAAGGTCGCCGCGAGCTCCACCGTCGTCGTGTCTCGCCACAGCCCGGGAGGATTCTCGCAGCGGCAGCCGGGATGCTTCGTCGTGCCGATGATGTTGACGGGCGCGGCCACCTGAATCCGGTCGTCCACGGCCATGAGCAGCAGGCTCTGGGTGGCGCCGCCGGACGCGCCGGTCACGCCAATACGCTGCGCATCGACGTCAGGAAGCGACACCAGGAAATCAACGGCCCTGACGCCGTTCCACGTTTGCAGCCCGGCCAGGCTCAACCCGTACAATTCCGCCTGCGGGAAGTCGAAGTCGTCCCGCGACAGTCGTGCCTCGTAAGGAAGGGGCGCGTCCGCCTTCAGCTGCGCGCGGCTCTTGGATGGATCGTGCGGGAGCTGGAGGCTGTCGTTGTAGCCGATCATGTCGATCGCAAAGACGACGAATCCCATACGCGCCAGATCGATGCAGCGTCCTGGAACGCTGCCGCTCTCCTCGTTGTTGAGCCGTCCGTAGGTCCAATGTCCGTGAGGGCTGAGGACCGCCGGAAACGGTCCGTTGCCGGACGCCGGCCGATACAGATTGCCCGTCACCAGGAACCCGGGCAGACTCTCGAAATACACCTTCGCGACGCGAAAGCCCGGCCCCTTCTTCTCGTCCAAGACCTTGGCATTGAGCGGCGTCTTCGGGGGCGGGGGCCAGAGGCCCGTGCTGTTCAAGGCAATCGCCCGAAGCTCCTTCTTGCGTGCCTCCCACTGCTCGCGGCTGGTGACCTCCGGGATGCGGGCTTCGAAGTGATCGGCATCCATCAGCGACGCCGACCGCCGATCCGAGCCAGGCTGGGCCGCCGATCCTCCCAGCAGTCCGGACAGCACCAACACAACGCCACACGTCCAGCAGACCCGTCGATGCGCCAATGGATACCTCCCGCGGGGCTCGTCACATCTCCTCACCGACACCTCGCGACGTCGTCTTGACAGCGCTCCCGCACGGATCTAACGTATGCATTACTGAATTCACTGTCAAGAACTGAGCCGTTCGTGGAGGCCCAGTGGATCTCGCGCGTCCGTAGCGGACGCTTCCACGCTGCTCTCGAGCCACACGACCGGCCGCGCTCTAAAGGTGATCGACAATGGGAAACCTCAACAGGCTACCACTGACGTGGACGCTCGTGTGCGCGGTGAGCCTCGTGCTCGTCACGAGACCGGTGGCTGCGCAGTACACGACGGCGAGCTTGGGCGGCACCGTGACGGACGCCAGTGGCGCGGCGATCCCCGGCGCGGCGGTCACGGTGCGACACGTCGAGACTGGATTCACTCAGACCCTCGTCACCAATGCCGCCGGCGCGTATTTGTTCCCGCGGCTGCCCATCGGCACCTACACGCTTCGCGTGGAACTGGAAGGATTCGCCCCGTATCAGCAGACGAACGTCCAGCTCACCGTCGATCAGGCGGCAACGCAGAATGTCGCCTTGCAGGTGGAGCAGCTCACCGAGGTCGTGACGGTCGGCGGTGGGGCGGAGTTGATTCCTACGCGGACGGCGACCGCGGGACAGCTCGTGAACCAGAAGCAGATCGAAGAGCTGCCGCTGGAGGGCCGGCGGCCGGAGCGCCTCATCTACCTCGCGGCTGGGACGGTGGATCTCGGCCGGAACGGGTGCCGCATCTGCGGCCATGGAGGCGTGTACCCGGGCCAGGAGACTGCCGGCGCCGGTGGCACACAAATGGGCCAGGTGAACTTTCAGCTCGACGGCACGAGCAGCAACGACACGTATCTGAACGCCGGCTTGCCGTTTCCCAATCCGGACTCGGTGCAGGAATTCAGCGTGCAAACGAGCAACTTCACCGCCGAGTACGGCAACGCCGGAGGCGCGATCCTCAACATCGTCACGCGGTCTGGCACCAACAACATCGAGGGCACCTGGTTTCACTTCCTGCGTGACGGGCGGCTGAACTCACGCGATTTCTTTGCTCCCGAGCGCGATCAGCTGAAGCGCAATCAGTTCGGCGGAAGCATCGGTGGCCCAATCGTGAAGAACAAGCTGTTCTTCTTCGGGACATATCAGGGCACCCGCATGAACAACACGCCAGCAGGTCTGATCCAGTTCGTGCCGACAGCGGAGCAACGGCGGGGCGACTTCTCAGCCGTCACGACGCAGCTCCTGGATCCGGTGACCGGACAGCCGCTGCCGAACAATCAAATACCCGCAGATCGGCTGAACGAGGTCTCGCGGTTCTTTCTGGATCGCATGCCGCTGCCAAACGGCCCCGACGGTCAGTTGACGTTTCCCGGACTCGAGATCGACGAGGCGGAAGACCAGTTCATGCCAAAGATCGATTACGTGGCAGGCCGCCATCAGCTCAGTGGACGCTACTTCGTCACCGACTTCTCGCGGCCCGCCGGGATTCCGGGACCGGACGACAATATTCTGCAGGCGCGGGGCGGCAATGCCGTGCGGGTGCAAAACGTCTCGATCAATTACACGTTCACAGCTTCACCGACGCTGCTGTTCAACAGCACCATCGGGCTGAACCGGCAACGGGGCGGCTCACTGTCAGGGGCGCCGTTCAGTTTTCGCGACGCCGGCTCGGACATCATGGGACCGCAGGACCTCACCCTCCCCTTCGTCGCGCCGCCGGCGCTGAACCTCTCCGCGAGCGGCGGCTTCGACATCGGGACGAGCCACAAGGGCGACTTCAACCGGGGCGATTTCACGATCCGCCAAGTCGTCACCAACATCAGAGGCGCGCACGAGCTCCGCGCCGGGTTCGAGCTGGTCCGCGTCTCCAACGAGAACATCAACACATTCCAGACGATGGGGAACTTCGAGTTCACGGGTGACTTGTCTGGCAACGCCTTCGCGGACTTCATGTTCGGACGGGCTACGACGTTCACGCAGGGCGGCGGCGAGTTCAAGGACCTTCTGGGAACGAAGTGGGGCGTCTTCGTTCAGGACAACTGGCGAGTGAACGACAGGCTCGCGCTGAACCTCGGGCTCCGCTGGGATCCCTACCTCCCCTATTACGATCGGGAAGGCCGGGTCGTCTGCTTCCAGCCAGACTCCGGCCTCCGCTCGAATCGCTTTCCGAATGCACCCGAGGGGCTGCTGTACGGCGGCGACCCCGGATGTCCCACGGCAGGATCCGAAGCCAACTGGCAGAACATCGGGCCGCGCCTCGGTCTCGCGTACCGGCTCACCGAAGATGGCAAGACGAGCCTGCGCACGGGCGCCGGCGTCTATTACACGCCGCCGGCGACGCACACCATGAACCCCTACACGAACATCGCGCCGTTCGCGGGGACGTTCACGGTGAACGACGTGGCGTTCGACGATCCCTGGGGCAGCGTAGGCATTCCCAATCCCTTTCCGGAGAACTTCGGCCCTGACATCCCCGGGCCCGACTTCGTCTTCGGTGACTTCAACGCGATTCGCGGCTATCGCCCTATCGACTTCCGGGTCCCTCAGCTCATCACGTGGAACCTCCGGTTGGAGCGGCAACTGGGAGACACCTGGGTGGCGTCTCTCGCGTATCTCGGAAACAAGGGGACGTTCCTTCCGGTGAACGTTCAGGAAAATCCGGCTGTCTACATACCGGGCGCCTCGACGGTTGCCAACACCCAAGAGCGGCGGATCTACCCGAGCTTCGGCCCTGTCACCCGGACGGATTCCGGCGCGAACGCTCACTATCACGCGCTGCAGTGGAACGTCGAGAAGCGCTTCTCTGGCGGGTACTCCATCCTGGCCAATTACACGTGGTCGAAGATGATTGACGACGCGGACGCGACGAATCCGTTCGACCGGAGGGGCCTCGGCCGGGGACTGTCGACCGAGGACGTGAGACACAATGTCAAGTTCTCGAGCCTCTACGAGCTGCCGACGTTCGAGGTGAGTGGTCTGGCCGACAAGCTGCTCAACGGGTGGCAGCTCAATTCGATTCTTATCTGGCAGAGCGGCTTGCCGTTCACGGTGGTCAGCGGCCAGGACAACTCGTTCAGTGGCGCCGGCGACGATCGGGCCGATTTCCTGGGCGGAGACACATCGCTGGGGTCCGGGCGGTCGCGCGGCGAGCAGGTGCGCGAGTGGTTCGACACCTCGAAGTTTACCGCGAACGAGATCGGCACGTTCGGCAACGCGGGCCGCAACAGCGTGACAGGCCCGAGTTACTTCAAGATAGACCTTGGCGTGATCAAGCGCACGCGGCTATCGGGGCGGATGAGCCTGGAGTTTCGCGCGGAAGCGTTCAACCTCCTGAACACTCCGAACTTCGCGTTTCCAGACGCCGACGTCTCCTCTGCACAGTTCGGACGAATTACGTCGACGGTGGCTGACAACCAGCGAATCATCCAGCTGGGCGTGAAGGTCGCGTTCTAGCCCCAGAATTCACGTTGTTGACAATCGTGGGGGCCGCCTTTAGGCGGCTCAGGGCCGGCTGAAGCCGGCCCTACAGTCAACACAAGTGAATTCTGGAGTTAACGCGATCGAGACAGGCCGTGCGCCGGTGCGGCGGCGTTCGCGCGCAGTGGAACGCCCGCGCGACGTCACTTACCGTAGACGACCGCACCCTTGATGGCGATCGTCGTCCCCGTGGATCGCTCGTGCTTGTCCGCACGCGTACGGACCTGCAACGTGTGCGCGCCAGGCGCGATGCCCATGACGTGCCAATACACATCGTCGTACGTGCGGGGAACCTGCCAAGCGTCGATCTCGCCGATCTTCTTGCCGTCGAGCGACACGTCGGCGCGGCCACCATCCTCGAGGTATTCGCCGGTGATGGCCACGCCAGTGCCATGGAACCGCAGCGTCGCCTCGGCGTCGGGCGTGTCGATGGTCGTCACGTGACCGTCGGAATCCGGCTCGACGTCCCAGCCGCGGCTCCAGCTCCAGGCGCCGCTGGCTGAATCGATGAGCGCGGTTGGCGGATCGACGTCCCACTCCTCGAGCGCGGGCGCCCGTGCCTCCTGCGCGGGCACGAGGATCTCGGTCGCCGAGACCGATCCCCCCGCCTGCTCCACGATCTTCAGCGCGCGTGCGACCGTCGATTCGACGATGGCGTTCAGCGAGTAGCTCGTGTACTCGAACTTCGTGTCCGCCAACTTGGGGATCCCGGCCTTGAACTCCGTGGGGATCCGGTCGTAGCCAAGGATCACGCCGAGGATGCCCGCGGCGCTCGACGGGTTGCAGTCGGAGTCCTGGCCGGCACGCGTCGAGACCTCGAGCGTCTTGGCGAAGTCGCCGTTCCCGTAGATCAGGCCCAGGACGATGAATGCCCCGTTGATGCGGGCATCGATGTTGAAATCGGCGAGCGCACCCGCGGGGCAGACATCGTCGCGGTCCCATGTATCGGTCAGCTTCTCCCACACGTCCTCCCAGTCGGACGGCTCCTCGGCCGACCAGTCGAGCAGGTCCCGAATGACGTCGGCGTATCCGCTCCCGGGCGGGATGGATTGCAGACCTGCCTCGACGACGCGGCGCGGATCGGTCTCGAAGAATGCGGCGGCGTACATGCCGCTGACGAAGAGTCCGCCGTAGAGGCCGTCGCCGTGGTTCATGACCCGACCGACACGGTCTGCGTACCCGACGGCCACTTGCGGGAGGCCAGGTGTCATCAGACCGATGAAGTCCGACTCGATCTGAAAGTCGATGTCGTTGGCGTGCGCGTTGTATCTCGGATGGCCGGACCAGGGCGCCTTGATGCCACGGTTGAGGAGCTGCCGGGCGGCGGCGTTGGCGTGCCAGAGTGAGTACTTGGAGTCTTTGAACATCTCGCCGAACTGCTCGGTGGTCGCATCGAGCCCGACGGTGTCGAGCACTTCCGCGAACGTCATCTCGACGTAGAGGTCATCCTGCTCGAGGGCGTTCGCGATGCGGTCGGGCGTCCACTCCAGCGGAAACCGGATGATGCGGCGGTTCGACACGAACTCGGTGGGGGCGCCGTACGAGACGCCGATCATCTGTCCCACCCAGCCGCCGCGAATCTTGTCCTCCAGGTCGGCACGTGACAGGCGCCGTGAGGCGGCGGTCGCGTCCGTCGCACCCGGCCGCGCCTGGCCGCCGGGCTGCGCGTCGCCGTGTGCGGCGCCAACCGTGATCACCGCGATGAGTCCCGCCATCGTCGCTCGAGCTCGCATAGTTGGCCCTCCGTCCTGTGTCACTCCTCCGGTCTATCCGGGGCTCCGGTGTCGTTCTGGCCGGTCCGCGGCGGACGGCCGAGCGCCACGCCGCACGACGATCGGACGATGAGCGTGGTACGCAGAACGACGTGTCGAATGGGGCGGTGCGGCTCCACCAGGCGATCGAGGAGGAGCCGCGCCGCCGACAGGCCGAGATCGTAGGTCGGCTGCGCAACCGCGGTCAGGGGCGGATTCATGCAGGCGGCCCACGGAATGTCGTCGAAGAGCACCAAGGCGATGTCCTGCGGCACGCGCAGGCCGGCGTCCCCGATCGCCTGCAGGGCGCCCATGGCCATGAGGTTGTTCGCCACGAAGACGGCGCGTGGGCGCACGGGCGTCTGAAGCAGCGCCTTCATCGCGCGGCGGCCTCCATCCTCCTTGAAGTCGGCGCGCTGGATGCACGCGGCGTCGCGAGGCACGCCCGCTTCGTCCAACGCCCGGCGATAGCCCCGCTCGCGCTCGACGGCGACGTTGGTCTCCGGTGGCCCTCCCACGAGCGCGATGGGCTGCCACCCCAATTGGGCGAGATGTGACACGGCATCGCGCGCGCCTTCTTCGTTGGTCACCCTGACGAGATCCACGTCGAGGCCGACCGGCGATCGATCCACGGCCACCACGGGCACACCCTGTCGCGCCACGCGCTGATACGGACGAGAGTCGACGTTGCACGGGACGACCAGCAGACCCGCGACCTCTTCGGCGCAGAGCGTTTCAAGGGAGAGGCGCTCGCGCTCCGGGTCGCCGTCCGAATTGGCGAGGAGCAGCGTAAAGCGCCGTTCCTGGAGGCCCGCTTCGATCCCGCGCACCACACTGGTGAAGAAGGGATTCTCGATATCGGGAATGACGACGCCGACGGTGCTCGTCGTCCGAACCCGCAGGTTGCGCGCCACTTTGTTGGGGCGGTAGTCGAGATCCTCGACCGCCCGCCACACCCGCTCGGCAAGCTCCGGGCTGACGCGCTTCGCCCCGGAGATGACCCGGGAGACCGTGGCGGTGGAGACTCGTGCGCGCCGTGCGACCTGGTGAATGGTGGGCACTGCCGTCCGCCAGATCACTGGCGACGACCGAGCCGCCTCCGGCGTGCGCCGAGTCGGTGTCGTCATGCCGGTCATGATAAATCGACGCGAGGGTAAACGATTGCTTACAAAGTGTCAACACATGAGCGTTGGCGCTCGCCTGCCACAGTGATGGTCGGCTTGGGACGGGCCCGGGTCGTCACGAGATACAGACAAATTGTCTGCAGGAATTCGATTACATTTCTCTTGACAAACCTGCCGCGCCGCCTAGAATGGCCTCTGCAGACTACAAGCACGGATCGGGTAAACGATTGTCCACAGCCGGGGCGGTAGCACCTGGCCAGGAGATTCAGTCATGCCGCGGTCCCCACGTTGTGTACGGGCGGCCGTTGTCGCCGCGCTCCTCGCCCTCGCCACGCCCGCCGGGGCGCAGTTCGCGCTTCGAAGCCGGATCGAGGGAACCATCACCGACAGCGGCGGCGCCGCCGTGCCAGGGGCCACCGTCACGCTCACCGAGACCACGCGCAACCAGACCCAGGCGATTGCCTCGGACGACCAAGGGGCCTACGCCTTCTCGAACCTGGCGTCCGGCGTCTACACGGTCACCGCCGAGCTGTCCGGCTTCGTGACGGCCGTCTCGCCGCCGGCCACCCTTGGCAGTGCCGCCAACGCGCGCGTCGATCTCGTGTTGAAGATCGGCGACCTCAGCGAGACCGTCCAGGTCACACGAGAAGCGCCCCTCGTGCAGACCGATCACATCGCCGTCGGGGTCGCCGTGGGCAAGACGCTCATCGACAACATCGCGAGCAAGGGACGCAATTTCACGAGCTTCGTGCAGCTCGCGCCCGGCATCAGCACCCAGCCTCGCAACGACACCGCGGGCACCAACTCGGTGGGCGCTCATCATGTGATCGGCGGGATCGACTACACGGCCGGCGGCGGCGGCAACAATGGCTTCTACGTGAACGGCGTCAACGCCAACGACAACTACGTGGGCGGCCAGAGCTACTCGCCGTCGCTCGAGGCCGTCGAGGAAATCAAAGTCGACGTGGCGAATTTCTCGGCCGCCAATGGCCGCGATCTGTCGACCCTGTCGGTCACCACGCGTGCCGGCACGAACCGCTTGCATGGGTCGGTGTACGACTACGTAGAGAGCTCGACGCTGAACGCGTGGGACCCGCTCGAAAAGCAGCGTGTGACGCCTGGGACCGAGAAGCCGTCGCTGAACCGGCACCAGTTCGGCGGGAATGGCGGAGGCCCGATCGTCAAGAACAAGATCTTCTTCTTCGGCAACTACGAGCAGACGTACAACAGGCGCGGTGAGGAACCGGAGTTCTTCCGCGTACCCACGGCGGCCGAGCGGCGCGGCGACTTCAGCGGATTGCTGCAGCGCTTTCCCGGCGACCCCAACTACGTGCTCCACGACCCGTTCACGACCGCGATCCTCGAGGACGGCGAGACCGTCCGCGCGCCCGTTCCCAACAATGACCTGCGCAGGCTCACGCGACCCAACGGCTCGCCCGCCATCGATCCACGCGCCCTCGACATGCTGAACCTGTTTCCGCTGCCGAACTACACCGACCCGACCGACCCGGACAATCTCGCCAATCATCAGTCGCTCGGCGTCAGCAAGTTCACCTCCTACCGAATCGACGCGCGGGTGGACCTGGCGCTCGGCGCGAACGACAATCTGTACGTCAACGTCGCCCGCTCGAACGGCCGCGACCACGACTCCGGCGGACTGTTTCCCGAGATCACGTCGAACGTCGAAGACGCGTCATGGATGATGTCGGTCAGCTATGCGCGCGTCTTCACCCCGGCATTGACGAACGAGCTCGTCGTCGCCTATGGCAAGGGCAAGCTGTGCGTGCCCGACCAGCAGAGCGTGGACTACATGCACCAGACCGATACGCTGCGCGCGACGTACTTTCAGAACCTCGGGTCGGGCGCCGACCAGGGGATCTACGCGATGGCGCTGGATGGCTATTACGACTTCGGGCCGTTCGAGGCATTTTGTGCGTCCAATCCGAGCCTCCAGATTTCCAGCAACATGAACTGGGTGAAGGGGGCGCACTCCGTCAAGGCAGGGTTCAACTTCTTCCGGAA
>JBOGIN010000206.1:0-2515 GCA_050742275.1 Vicinamibacteraceae bacterium | reverse complement strand
CCTCACGTTGATTCGTCATCGTCACTCCACGAGATCACCGAGCCAGCGCCGCATGTGGCGCACGGCGCGAAAGACACGCGACTTCACGGTGCCCACCGACACGCCCAGCGCGTCGGCAATCTGCTCGTACGGCTGTTCCTCGACCAATGCCAGGGTGGCCGCCGCGCGCAGCTTCGGCGAGAGGCGGTTGAACGCCTCACCGATCCTCCGTTGCAGCTCCCGCTGCTGCAGCCTCTCGACCGCGTCGGGGGCGGTCTGCGGCTCCGGCACGCGCGATGGGTCGAGATCGAGCTCCACGCGATGCCGCTTCAGGTGCTCCAGCGCGAGGTTCGTCGCGATACGCCGCGCCCAGGCGCCAAAGCTCCGCGCTGCGTCGAACCGCGCATGCGCACGATGCATGCGCCAGAAGGCCTCGATCGTCAGCTCCTCGGCCACGGATGGATTCCGGACCAGGCGAACGATCCAGCCATACACCTCTCCTTGGTGTTGGCGGAACAGCGTCTCGAAGGCGTCGAGATCGCCGGCCGCAAAGCGTTGCAGCAGCAGGTCCATCCGCGTGGCAGTGCTGGTTTTGGCGCGCTCCGCGCGCCGGGACCGCTATGCGGTCGTACAACGAGAACTCTTGAGAACCCGAAACTTGTCAAGTTTCGGGGCTCTCAAGTGAGCGTCGAGGGGCGCGGCCTTTGGCCGCGGCCCACAAGAACACATTGACCTAACGGGACGCATAGCGGTCTAAGAGTCTTACCGTCGTAGGGATGCCGCGGTTCCCTCTGCTGCCCTGAACAGCGGCCGGTCCATGATTCCGTCGTCCATTTACAATGCCGACGAACGCGAGAGCCATAATCTCTCGCCAGCGTCGTTCGCAGGCCTACCATGCTCGAGACCAACGTGAATCGACGAACGTTTCTCATCACCGGTACCATGGCGTGCGCCGGCACGCTCGCCGCTCGCGCTCAATCTCCCCCGAGCGGCTTCGAGCGGGTCGTGTCGTATCTGCGTGCCCTGTCACGACCGGAGGGGGCGTTTGGCTGGCCGGACGATGATGAGGCGACGTTGACGCCGACCTTCGCGGTCGTCGGTGGCGCGCGCTTGCTGAACGTCGACGTCCCCAACGCCGCGGCCGTCGCCCGTTTCGTCCGCACGACATACCCCGTGCCGGAGATCCGGCGGACGGAGCGGCCGCTGTGGCGCTTCGATTACGAACAGATCCAGACGCTCCTCTGGCTGGGCGAGCCGGTGGAGAGCTTCGTCCCGTTGGCGCACACGTGGACGCGCCCAGCGGAGTTCACGCGCGCGTATGAGTTCGACGGGCACCCGGTGTTTCAGCACCAAGTGATGGCCATCCGCTGCCGTCACCTGCTCGGCATCGCGGAGCAGCCAGATAGCGCGTGGCGCCACTACATCCTGAGCCGGCGCCGCTCCAACGGCACGTTCAACAATACGCCCGCCAGCGATGGCAGCGATGGTCACGTGATGAACACGCTCTGGGGGCTCTGGGCGCTCGAGAGCCTTCGCCTTTCACCGCAGCACTCCGGCGATCTCGTGCAGTGGCTGCAGGCGTGCCAGCGACCCAACGGCGGCTTCACCTACCAGCCCGAGCCGGCGATCGGAGCGGTTGACCAGATCGTGTACACGTGGGCGGCCGTGCGTGCACTCGCATTGTGTGGAGCCCGGCCGCTCGACGTGGACCGCACCTGCTCGTATATCGAGCGCCTGCACCACGACTCCGGTGGCTGGGTCGATCGTGAAGGAAGCGAGCCGAACCCGCTCGCGACCTACTACGCGCTGGACGCACTGGCGGCGCTGAACAGGCTCGAGCCAAGCGCCCCGCGCGCCCGTCGCCAGAAGTCCGTCACGGTCCCGGATTCCTGGCACGTGTTCAGCGTGCACATTCAAGCCCCGGGCCAAGGCAGTCCCGAGGATGCGGTGACGCTCGCCGACGCGCTGAGGATTCACGTCTGGGCGGCAAAGAACAGCACGCCCGAGTGGATTCGAGCGGCTCAACGTGCGGCAGACCGGCGTAAGGTGGACGTCATCTTCGCTCGGGGCGACGAGGAATATGGCACCTACGTCCGCCTGCCTGGTCTCGGCACTTATAGCCATCTTGCCGATCTCGTCGCGCCGGCGGACGATGATATCGGCGCCTCGATGGCGGGCGTGTCATCGCCCCACGCCTGGACGGTGTTCCGCGACGAGCGCATTGCAGCCCTCCGGCGCGGCGGCGGGCGGATGATCTGGCAGTTCAACGAGAACGAGGAGCTGACACGCCTGCTCCTGGACGAAGCGTGCGATCGTGGCACTTACGCCGCCATCAGCGCCTTCCATTTTGGCAACGAAAACTTCCTGCACTCGCAGCCTTTCCTGCACTGTTGGTACGGTCGCCTGCCGTTTGTCGCCCTCATGGACGCACATACGAACGAGCCCTGGTGGCTGGGAGATCAGGTCGCAGGATTCCGGACGCTGTTTCTCGCACGCGAGCCGACCTGGGCGGGCTTCCTCGAAGCGCTCGATCGGC
>JBOGIN010000205.1:0-4584 GCA_050742275.1 Vicinamibacteraceae bacterium | reverse complement strand
GCCTTTAGGCCGCGCGGGCGCGGGGTCTGAAGGCCCCGCGCTACGTCCCAGGTGGGCGACGCCACCTTGAACGGTATTGCTCCCTAGTGTGGCCCCTGGCTCCCGCGGCGAGCACGGAGCAAGTCCTCAGAGCCGATGCCGTACTTCTTCAGCTTGCTGTAGAGCGTCGGACGATGGAGCCCGAGAATACTCGCCGTGGCACGCTTGTTCCACCGCGTGCGCTCCAGCGTCTGAAGAATCGCGACGCGCTCGAGCTCCGCAAGCGTGTGATCCGCCGGCACCACGAACGCCGCTCGCTCACCCTCGTCATGGAGGGAGTCGGAGAGATCCTCCCGCGTCACGTCCGCGCCGGACGCCACGATCGCGGCGCGCTCCATGACGTGCTCCAACTCCCTGACGTTGCCCGGCCAGCGATAGCGAGCGAGCGCCTTGCGTGCCTGCGCGTCGATGCCGCGAACGTCACGACCCTCGCGCGCCGCGTAACGCCGGAGGAAGTGCAGCGCCAGCGGACCGATGTCCTCCGGGCGGTCACGCAGGGGCGGCACGTGCATCGTCATGGTGTTGATGCGGAAGTACAGGTCCTCCCGCAGCTTGCCTGCCTCGAGCGCCTTTTCCGGCGGCACGTTGGTCGAGCAGATCAGCCGGAAGTCTGCCTTGATCAAGCGATTCCCCCCGACCGCACGGAATTCTTTCTCCTGGAGCACGCGTAGCAGCTTCACCTGGAGCGGCATCGCCATCTCGGCAATCTCGTCCAGCAACAACGATCCGCCCTCGGCCGTTTCGAACAAGCCGACCTTGTCGCTGACGGCCCCGGTGAAGGAGCCACGCTTGTGCCCGAACAGCTCCGATTCGATCAGATCCGCCGGGATCGCCGCGCAATTGATGCGCACGAACGGTCGGACCGACCGGCGGCTCAAGCGGTGAATCGCCGTGGCGACCAATTCCTTCCCGGTGCCGTTCTCGCCGACGATGAGGACATTCGCTTGCGTCGGGGCGACGAGCCGAATCATCTCGAAGAGCTCCGCCATGCGCGGCCCGGTGGCAATCATCTCGTCCAACTGCGTGTCGTCTGTCGCCGGCTGGTCGCTCGTGGCGGCGCCTTCGCCGTTCCGCTCCACGCCAGCGCGCTCGATCGTCGCGAGCAGGGTGCCGGCCTCCACCGGCTTTTCGAGAAACGAGGCGGCGCCTGCCTGCATGGCCTCGACGGCCCTGCCGATGCTTCCACAGCCCGATACGACAATCACCTTCGGCGACGGCCACGTTTCACGAAATCGATTCAGCAGTTGCAGACCGTCACCGTCGGGCAGGAGCAGATCCAGCAGTACCAGATCCGGTTGCCAAACGCCCCAAATGCGCTCGGCCGAGCCCGCACCGCATGCGGTCCGCACCTCGTAGCCATTCGTTTCGAGCGCAGCCTGCATCCATGCGGTGAGGTCAGGCTCATCGTCAATGGCAAGAACCCGCGGTCGATTGGTCGTTGTTTCGCCCATTCTGCACCCTCCTGAGTGTCGTGAAACACCTGGTTGCTGTAAGCGCCATATTCGGTGCTGCGCGCCAATCACTGGCTCGGGGCGATCAAAAGGAACCTCCCTTCTCGACTAGACTCGCCAGACACCTTGTCAAGGGCTGTGCCAACCGGCGGACCGCTCTCTACGGCCCTGGATTTCGGCTCGTCCGCATTAAGACCAGACGCCGCATGTATTGATTGGCTACGTATCGCCGTGACCGTGCAACCACGGCAGAGGAGGAAGGGGAGGGCGCAGCACAGCCCGCGTTGTCGCCGTCCGGCCGCGATGGGTCACGCCACGCAATGCCGGCAGCTCTGACTGGTACCGCCCTTGCATAGAACTTCTCCCAAGTGGCGCAGATTGGTGGTAGAGCTTATGAGCAAGCGCATCAACGTGAATCCGGATCACTACAAGGTGGCAGGTCGCGAGCGACAAGGCGAGGACGTGGTGCACCAGATCGAGAAGCAGGAGATCGCGCGTCGGCGGCGCGAGGAGAGAGGGCCAACTGGCCAGCCGCCACCGACCAGCGTGCGAGACCGCTCTGATGCGGCCACGCAATCTCGCGGTCGCGCCGCGCGGAGCGGGATCAGTAATCGTCAACCGGCGGACGCGGAAGCGCGCGAGCGCGACGAGCGCTCCGATCGCGATGCGAGCCCACCACTGCCAGCGGACGCCGCTGGACGAGTAGGCGAGCAGCCGCTGGAAGATCTGCGCGATCGCCACACGTCACACAAGGCAGGGAGCCGATCCATCGCACAGAAGGAAGCTGGCACGCGCTATCCGGACCGCTCCATGCCGGCCTCGCGGAAAGTGGCTGGCGCCTACGGACGGGAGCCGAGAACAGGGCCGGCACCGGAGGCGACGCCCCGTAGCGGCCGTCGTCGTTGAGCAAGGCCAAGGAGGAAATGGCAATGCGCGTAAACGAGATCATGACCAAGAGCCCTGCGTGCTGCACGCCGGATACGCCGCTTGCCGCCGTCGCGAGCCTGATGGTTGAGCACGACTGCGGCGAGATCCCGATTGTCGACGGTATCGACA
Source organism: Vicinamibacteraceae bacterium (assembly GCA_050742275.1). Lineage (GTDB taxonomy): Bacteria > Acidobacteriota > Vicinamibacteria > Vicinamibacterales > Vicinamibacteraceae > WHTT01. Next base: position 2,038 of record JBOGIN010000205.1, on the reverse strand, counting down.
CGATGCGGCCGATGGGCGTCGTCACCGACCGTGACATCGTGTGCCGGGTGGTGGCTCGAGACAAGAACCCGCTAGGGCTTGTCGCGCGCGACTGCATGACGTCGCCCGTCGTGACGGTGACGCCCGGAGCTTCTGTCGACGATTGTGCGCGGGGCATGGCGGAGTACCGCGTTCGCCGTATTCCTGTGATCGACAATCAAGGGCGGCTGTGCGGCATGGTTTCCCAGGCGGACCTTGCGCTCGCGGCGCCGCGCGATGAAACCGCTGACGTCGTGCGCCGCATTTCCGAGCCGACCAGTCCCTCCTCCACCATCGCCGACGTCGTGCAAACGCCCGACCAGGCGCGCCTGTAAACGCCGTCGTCCTGCGGATGAAGGAGAACGATGTCCATGGCGCCCGCTGGTCGAGGGCGAGCGGAATAGCAGAGTCGTATGTCACAAGCTCCTCGACCGGAGCAATACAGGGGAGCTGGTGTTGGGTCTCACGACGATATTCGCGTCACCCTGTTCGATTTCTGACAGGGGGCAGCGCCTCGGCCAATGCGCACCCCAGGCAGTGCGGAACGACGCCGACAGAATCAGGGCCTTCGCAGCGCTTCACGCGACGCTGGCCCTCCAATGACGTTGGCACGAGCCGTGCAATCAGATTAGGCGAGGGGGCTGCAAGGCTTCTCGATTGCATCGCAAGTTTCGCGAGCGGAGCGAGACGAACGCAGACTGAGGAGCCGAGCAGCCCTCACTCTCACATCACACGTTAGGCCCGCACCCCCCGCTCGGATTAGACTGAGCACCTACGTATGGCAATCGACCACCGTACAAGGGGTGCCGTCGGGCTCTGGCTCTGCGTGCTCGCGTCGGTCTGGCTCTCCGAGCCCTTCTCGGCAGACGACCGCAGCACGCTTCCAAAGGTCGAGAAGGTCAGCCTCCAGCCGCTTGCGGCTCAAGTCACCCGTCTCGTCGAAGCCCTCGACTACCTCGGCGTGCCGCTGAGCGACGCCGAGAAACGGGCGCTCGACGCTGCCTTCGAGGATGACGACGCGCAGCGTGCCGTGCTCGCGATCCAAGACGTGCTCGATCGCCAGTGCCTCGTCGACGTCCACATCAATCCGGAAAGCCGTGTCAGGGTGACGCAAGGTCCCGCGCGTCCCGAGTTGATGCAGAACGGCTGGCGCACATTCCTCGTCAAAGTGCGGAACGAGGCCGGCGTCACGGCCCCACTCGCCGCCACGAGCCCGCAGGCGCAGCGCGTCTTCTCGCGCGGACCGGATGGGTCCAGCATGAATCCCCGTCCACCGCAGACGATCACGTCGCGCGACGTGGCGGACCGCTGGCTCGATCTCAGCATGTTCGACAAGCCGCCGCTAGCGCCCACGCTCTCCGGCCTCGAAGTCGAGTATCGACTCGTTCAGCTCTATAGCCGGGATGCCGGCAAACGCGAGGCGCTCCTCGCGTTCGACGTGGGGCAAGGCACGCAGGACATCGGCTTCCGCAACAATGCGCCAATCCTCTTCGACGCGCGCCCATCCGTGGACGTTACGCTTCGCGTGCTCGACGAGCAGCACCGGCCGACGACCGCTTCGTTCGTGATCAAAGATGCGCTGGGACGCGTCTACCCCTCTCCTGCCAAGCGTCTGGCGCCGGATTTCTCGTTCCACCCCCAGGTCTATCGCGCGGACGGAGAACGGATCACGCTGGCGCCCGGCGAGTACACGGTGGAATACACGCGCGGCCCCGAGTACGTTACCAAGCGGCAGAAGTTATCGGTTCGCGAAGGGGATGGGAAGACCGTCACCTGCAGTCTCGAGCGTTGGATCGATGTCTCGAGGCTCGGGTGGTACTCTGGCGACCACCACGTGCACGCCGCCGGTTGCCTCCACTATGAGACGCCGACCATTGGCGTCTTCCCGAAGGATATGATTCGCCACATCATCGGCGAGGATCTCGACGTCGGCGCGGTTCTCACATGGGGCCCCGGCTACTATTTTCAACGGCGGTTCTTTGAAGGGCGGGATCACCAGCTCTCGACGCCGGAGCACCTG
>JBOGIN010000204.1:0-6584 GCA_050742275.1 Vicinamibacteraceae bacterium | reverse complement strand
GCCGAGTACCAGCCGCTCGTCTGCTGATACTTCGTCACGACCTCCAAGCCTTGTTCCCGCGCCTCGGCTTCGCGGAGCCCTATGGCCGCCAGTGGCGGCACCGTGAAGACGACGCTGGGCACGACCGAGTAATCAGTCGCTCGATGATTTCCTTCGAGGAGGTTCTCGGCCACGATCCGACCGTCGTAGCCAGCCACCGGCGTGAGTGGCGGACCGCTCGACGCCGCATCGCCTGCCGCGTACACCTGCGCGTTGGACACGCTCTGCAGATATCGATTGACCTTGACGCCGCCGCGGTCGTGCTCGACACCCGCATCGTCGAGCGCGAGGTCGTCTATCTCCGGCACGCGTCCGGCGCCGTGCACCACCAGGTCCGTATCCAGCCGTTCTTCGCGGCCGGCCCGCCGCGTGTGCACGGCAAAACCGGTCTCCGCGCGCTCGATCGCCGTCACTTCGGTCTCGAGACGGACATCGATTCCCAGGCCCCGAGTTCGCGCCACCAACAGGTCCACGAGATCCGGGTCGAACAGGGCCAGCGGCCGGCGCCCGCGATGGAGGATGGCGACGCGAGCACCCACCCGCGCCGCTATATGCGCGAGCTCGAATGAAATGTATCCGCCGCCCACGAACAGGATGCGCGCCGGCAACTGATCGAGATCCAGGAACTGCTCGCTCGTCGTGAGGAGATCTCCGCCAGGAACCCGCAGATCGACCGGCGCCGCGCCCGTGGCGATGACCACGTAGCGGCCATTCAGCGTCGTGTCGCCCACTCGGACCCTCGTCGGTCCAACGAACCGCGCACGTCCATGGAAGGTGTCGATGCCGGCATCCTTGAACCCCTTCTCCCGCTGCGGTGGCACCGACTCGGTGAAGCTGCGCTTGAACCGCATTAGCTCGGGCCAGTCGATCCGCCGCGCCTCCGCTCGAACGCCTTTCCCCTTCAGACGGTCGACCCAGTCGAGGGCTTCGGCACTACCAACCAGAACCTTCTTCGGGTCACACCCTCGCAGCACGCAGGTGCCGCCGTACGGCCGCGAATCGACGATCGCGACGCTCCACCCGGCGCTCCGGCAGCGCATGGCAACCGTCGAAGCGGCGGTACCGGTTCCCAGCACGATCAGGTCGAGGTTCTTCGGGCTCATGGCGCCTCATGTCTCCGCTCACTCGGTCAGCCACAGGAGAATCGCAAAGAACACAATCGTAACCGTCACGGCGCGCTGGAGCCAGCGATGCCCCTTGAGCACGGTCATCCGCGCGCCCAGCACGCCGCCCGCCATGTAGCCGGCGGCAAGCGCGAGGCCGAGCGGCCAGTGCACGTTCCCGGTCCCGGCGAAGATGCAGAGCGACAGCAGCGTTTGGAGCAAGATGGCGAGCACCTTCACCGCGTTGCCGCGCACGAGGTCCAAGCCTGCGCTCGTCGTGAGCGCGAGGAACAGGAAGCCGACACCCGCCTGGAGGAACCCCCCGTAAACGCCGGCACCGAAGAAGCCGACCACGCTCGCCCAGTGCGAGGGAGGACGCGGCTCGCTTCGGACGGCGCCCCCAGTCGCATCGCGCCAGAGCGTCCAGACCGTCAGCGCCAGCATGCACGAGGCCAGGATGCGCCGGAACGCGAGGTCCGGCACGATCAGCGCGGCGCCCGTCCCCACCGCGGCGCCAACGAGCACCGGCACGCTGGCGGCGAGCGCCCACCGCCAATCCAAGACGCGGTACGCGTGGAAGCTCGCGACGGCGCTCACGCTCTGCGCGAGGACGCCCACACGGTTCGTGCCGTTGGCCACGCCGGCGGGCAGGCCCAAGAACAGCAGGACGGGCAGCGTCAGGAACGAGCCGCCGCCCGCGAACACGTTGAGCGTGCCGGCGACCAGGCCGGCGGCTGCGCAAGACGCGTAGATGGCCAGGTCGGTCACAGGAGGAAGATCTGCGCCAGGCCCAGAAAGAGCAGGAAGCCCATGCTATCCGTGATGAACGTGAGCAGCACGCTCGCGCCTTGCACCGGATCGCGGCCGGCGCGCTGCAAGACCAGGGGCACGGCAATGCCGACGAGCGCGGCCACGAGGAGATTGAGCAACACCGCCGACGCCATGACGAGGCCGAGCGATGCGCTGTGATAGATGACGAGCGCGAAGACGCCGACCAGCAGCCCCCACAACACGCCGTTCAGCAGCGAGACCAGCACTTCTTTGCGCACGAGGTGGCGCGCGTTCCCCGATTGAATCTGATCGAGGGCCAGGCCGCGCACCACCAACGCAACGGTCTGGTTGCCGGTATTGCCGCCCACGCTCGCCACGATGGGCATGAGCGTGGCCAGGGCGACGAGCTGCTCGATCGTGTGCTCGAAGAGGCCAATCACACGTGAGGCGACGAACGCCGTCAGCAGGTTCACCATCAGCCAGGGCCACCGGTTCCGCGCCGAGTCCATGACGGGCGCAAACAGATCCTCATCGCCGCTCAACCCGGCGCGCTCGAGCAGCCGCCGGTCCGACTCGGCCCGCACCCAATCCATGACCACGTCCACGCTGAGCCGGCCGAGCAGCTTCCCGCGGTCGTCGATGACCGGCGCGGAGATCAGATCGTATCGCTCGAACGCTTTCACCGCCGAGGCGATCGGCTCGTCCGGCTTGAACGCTACGATATCCGCGCTCATGACGGCCGTGACGCGCACCTGCGGATCGTGGCGGAGGAAGTCAGCCAGCGACACCGCGCCGCGCAGGACCTTGCGCACGTCGACCACGTAGAGGCGGTCGGTGTGGTCCGGCAGCCCATCGCGGCGGCGCAGGGTGTCCAGGGCCTCCTGCAGCGTGCCCGCCTCCCGGATGTCGGCCACCTCGCCGCTCATCAGGTGGCCAATGCTGTCCTCCGGATAGGCGACCGTCGCCCGCAGGAAGCTCTGCTCCCCGGCATCGAGCGAGCGTGACGCTTCATGCCAGACCTCGTCCGGCACCGCGTCCTTCAGGTACGCCAGGTCGTCGGCATCGAGCACGCGAAGCGCGGCGACGAGCGTGGCATGAGGCAGCTCCTCCACCAGCGACCCTCGCACGCCCTCGGACACCTCGACCAAGACTTGGCCCTTCAGATCGGTCGGCGTCTGGCTCCAGACGAGCCCGCGGCCGTCGAGCGGCAGGGTCTCGAGAATGAACGCGAGATCCGCCGGATGCAGCGTGCGGAGCCGACCATGGAGCTCCGCCAGGTTCTGGCGATGCTGCAGGTTCTCCAACAGGTCGCGACGCGATCCTTCCTGCCGGTGGATCAGCGTGTCGAGCACCCGATGCTTCTCAAGCAGGCGTGCCACCTCGCCGAAGCTGGCCTGCAGACGATCCTCTGGACGTCCAATCTGCATACGTCCTCCGCGGGTTCCGTGCTCCGGACGACGGGACGAGTTCATGGTTCGTGGGAGCGCGCAGAGACGGCTCGCTACGCGCTGCGCGCCCGCATCACGAGATCCGCCACGGCCCACACATCGGGCGCGCGCTCGCAGTCGAGGGATGGCCAGTCGTCGAACGGGTCGAGCAGCAGGGCATGGAGGTCGGCGCCGCGTGCACCCGCAACGTCGGCATGATAGAGGTCGCCGACGTGCAGCGTTCGGTCCGGTTGCGCGCCGCAGGCATCGATCGCTCGATGGAAGATGCGCGCGTCCGGCTTCTCGTAGCCGGCGACGGCCGAGTCGATCACCGCCGAGAAATACGACCTCAGCCCCGCGGCTTCGAGGCTTCGCTCGACCGTGCCGTCGGAGTTGCTCACCACGGCGAGCGTCACGCCGAGCCCTCGAAGCCTCGCGAGCGCTTCCGGCACGCGCGGCATGACCGACCGCCAGAGGACGCTCGCCCGACCGTCCGGTCGCAGCACCGGGATCAGCTCTGCGACGAGTGAGTCGAGATGCGACGCGGGCAAGGGCGCTGTCACGTCGAGCTTGTCGAGCATCGCCAGGAGGTACGCCCCGAACAGATCAACACCCTCGTCCACGCCATCGACGAACAGGCGGTGCGAGAACCCAGGTCGCGCGGCGGCTTCGGCTCGGCGCAGCGCGTCGGGCAGGCACTCGACATCGCGAGACGCCAACTCCGACGCGACCCAGTCGTAGTCGATCGAGATCAGGGTATTGCCAACGTCGAGAAAGATGGTGTCGATCTGCGCGTAGGGAATCACCGTATAAGTGTAGGATGAAAAGGGCATGATTCACGTCTCTCCTGATTTGCGCCAGAGCCTGCGCCAACTCGTGCGACGTCCCGGGGCAGCCGTCACCGCCATCGTGACGCTGGCGCTTGGCATTGGCGCAACGACCGCGATCTTCAGCGTCGCCAACGCCTCCCTGCTCCGGCCGCTGCCGTTCCCCGAGCCGGACGGCCTCGTCCGCATCTGGGAGACCAGCCCCAACGTCGGGGCCTTTTCGGCGTCTGAGGCGAACTATCTCGACTTGCGCGCACGGAGTCGGACGTTTGCGGAGATGGCCGCGCTCAGCGAGGTGAGAAACAGCCTCACCTTGACCGGGCGCGGCGCACCCGAGCGACTCGATAGCGCGGCTGTCACCTCTTCGTTCTTTCGCGTGCTGGGCGTCGACGCGATCAGCGGCCGTACGCTTCTGCCTGCCGAAGATGGCCCGGGCGGCCGCCGCGTGGTGGTCGTGAGCCATGATTTCCGTGCACGTCGGTTCGCGGCAAACGAAAGCGTCGTGGGCCGCACGCTCACGCTCGACGGCGACGCCCACGAGATCGTGGGCGTCATGCCTCCGGGATTCTCAACCCCCGAGGTCGACGTGTGGGTACCGCTAGGTCCTGCTCCTTGCACCGACACCCCTTGCGCACGCGACGATCGAGAGTTGGCCATGATTGGTCGGCTGAAGACCGGCGTGACGCTCGAGCAGGCACGCGCCGATCTCGATCTCGTTGCCGACCAGCTCGCTACGGAGCACCCGGTCTCCAATCGCGGCTGGGGCGTGCGGCTGGCCCCGCTCTCCGAATGGATGATCGGCCCGCAATTCCGCCAGAGCATCCGCATCCTGTTCGGTGCGGTCAGCCTGCTGCTGCTCATGGCCTGCGCCAACGTCGCCAACTTACTGCTCGCGCGGGCGACCACGCGGGATGTCGAGCTTGCCGTTCGGGCGGCGCTCGGGGCCGGCCGCGCACGGCTTTCGCGACAGCTCCTCGCCGAGAGCGCCCTCATCGGCCTGTTGGGGGCGGCGCTTGGCTTGGTGGTCGCGCTTGGCGCCATCAAGACGTTCACGCTCGTCGATCCAGGGATCCCGCGACTCGGCGAAGCCGGCATCGACGTGAACGTGTTGGCGTTTGCATTCGGCGTTGGCCTCGTGACGAGCCTGCTCTTCGGTCTCGCGCCGGTGGCGCAAGTCTGGCGCGCAGACGTGCATCGGACGTTGCGACGCGCGGGCCGCGGCTCCACCAGAGGCGGCTGGCTGCGGGAAACGCTGACGGTCACGCAGATGGCCCTTGCGTTGATGCTGCTCGTCTCCGCGGTACTGCTCATCAACAGCTTCATGCGGCTGCGCTCCGTGGAGCTCGGCTTCGATGCGGCGCATGTCTTGGCCGTCCCGCTGGCCCTTCGGGCCGATGGGCAACAGGCGACGTTCCTGCGGGAGATCACCAGCCGCCTCGAAGGTCTCCCAGGCGTGCGCGCGGCGGGCGCGACCACCACGAATCCACTGCGCCAGTGGGGCTTCAGCAACGATGTCACGCCCGAAGAGCGCGCTGCCTCCGCGCCGCCGAGCGGCTTCATGCAGGCCGGATGGCGCAGCGTCACACCTGGGTTCTTCGACGCCATGGGAATACCGCTGCGGCGGGGGCGCGTCTTCACGGCTGACGACCGAGCGGAAGGGCTCCCCGTCGTCGTGATCTCCGAAACGCTGGCGCAGCGTCTGTGGCCGCACACGGATGCGGTCGGCAAGCGCCTCTTCTGGGGCGGCGTCTCCGGATCGCCGCGCCTCGTCGTTGGCGTGGTTGGAGACATTCGAGATCTCCAGCTCGACGCCGAGCCGCCGCCCGTGATGTTTCTTCCCTACGATCAGGTGCCCGTCCCGGGCATGACGTTGGTCGTCAGGACGGCTGGCAGCCCAACGGCTGCTGCCGCCTCGGTTCGTGAGGCAATCTGGGAGTTGGACGGGACGCTGCCCGTGCCAGAGGCTCGGTCAATCGGACAGAATCGGGCCGCCGCGATGGCCGGCCCGCGCTTCAACACGCTGCTGTTGGCGGTGTTTGCGGCGGCGGCGTTGACGCTCGCCGCTGTCGGGATCTACGCGGTGATGGCGTTTGCCGTCGCCAGGCGCACCCGCGAGATTGGCATTCGCATGGCGCTCGGCGCGGCACCGAGGCATATTCGTAACCTGGTGCTGGGGCGAAGCGCGGCGCTCGCCGTGAGCGGCGTCCTGCTGGGCGCCGCCGGCGCCTGGGGTGCGACGCGGTTTCTCGGAAGCCTCCTCTACGAAACGGCGCCAACCGAAGCCCGGGCGTTCATTGCGGCCTCTCTGCTGCTCGTCGGCGCGGCCTTGGTGGCCAGCTACCTGCCCGCCCGCCGGGCGCTCGCGGTCGATCCCACCGTGGCCATGCGCGAGGAGTAGAAGTCGGGTAGACTTGTCG
>JBOGIN010000203.1:0-4788 GCA_050742275.1 Vicinamibacteraceae bacterium | reverse complement strand
CCTGACGTCCCGGCCGCGGCGCCAAGCGCGACCGCGCCGCGCGCGGGCACCGGAGCGATCGTGACGGTGACACGTCCGACTGGCGCGGAGATCGTGGTCGACGGGCAGTCCGTCGGGCGGACGCCAGCGACGATTCCCAACGTGACGAGCGGTGCGCACACGGTCCGCTTCGAGCTCACCGGCTACCGCGTCTGGGAGACACGCGTCACCGTCGAGCCTGGGCAGCGCGTGCGCATTGCCGCCTCATTGGACAGGGATCGCTAATTTCCTTTCCGCGCCAACGTCGCGCGCGACCTTCAGGCCGCGCGACGTGCAAGAGCAGCTTCGTAACTATGAAGGCGATTCTCGCCCTTGAAAACGGGCACGTGTTCGAAGGTGTCTCGATCGGCGCCGCCGGCGAGACGAGTGGCGAGGTCGTCTTCAACACGAGCCTCACCGGTTACCAAGAAGTCCTGACGGATCCGTCGTACGCCGGCCAGATCGTGACCATGACCGCGCCGCTCATCGGCAACTACGGCGTCACGAGCGAGGACGTCGAGTCGGGTCGTCCGCAAGTGGCCGGCTTCGTCGTGCGCGAGGCGTCATCGATTGCCAGTAACTGGCGCGCCGACGGCACGCTTCGCGAGTACCTCGTCGCCCACAATCTGGTCGCGATTGGGGACGTCGACACGCGCGCGCTCACGCGGACGCTGCGCAGCGCGGGCGCCATGCGCGGCGTGCTGGCGACAGGGCACGATCTGTCGCCGGACGACATGGTGGACAAGGCGCGCGCGATTCCACGCATGGAGGGGCAAGACCTGGTTCGTGCCGTCACCTGCGCCGCGCCGTTCGACTACGATCCCGGGCGAGACGAGACGCTCACCGACGCACGGGAGCTCGTTCCGATGCCGTCGCGCCGCGCCGCGCGCCGCCTGCGTGTGGCCGCGTACGACTACGGCATGAAGCGCAATATCCTGCGCCGCTTCGCGCTGCATGGCTGCGACGTTCGCGTGTTCCCCGCCACCACTCCGCCCGCGGAGCTGCTCGCCATGAAGCCGGACGGCATCTTCCTGAGCAACGGCCCGGGCGATCCGGCCGCGGTGGACTACGCGGTCGCGAGCGCGGGGGTGCTCACACGCGAAGATGTGCCGATCTTCGGTATTTGTCTGGGACACCAGGTGCTGGCGCTCGCACTGGGCGCGAAGACGTTCAAGCTGAAGTTTGGCCACCGCGGCGCGAATCATCCCGTCAAGCATCTCGCGACGGAGCAGGTGGAGATTACCTCGCAGAACCATGGCTTCGCGGTCGATCCGGAGAGCGTGCCCGAGGAGATCGACGTGACGCACGTGAATCTGTACGATGGCACCATCGAGGGGCTACGGCACCGGACGAAGCCCGCCTTCTGTGTGCAGTACCATCCCGAGGCGTCGCCCGGTCCGCACGACGCCGACTACTTGTTCCGCCAGTTCCTCGACGCGATGGAGGAGCGGCGGTGACGATGAAGCGAACCGACATCCACCGCGTCCTCGTGATTGGCTCCGGCCCCATCGTCATCGGCCAGGCGTGCGAGTTCGACTACTCGGGCACGCAGGCCTGCAAGGCGCTCAGGGCGGAGGGGCTCGAAATCGTTCTCGTCAACAGCAATCCGGCCACCGTCATGACCGACCCGGAGCTGGCGGACCGCACGTACGTCGAACCGCTGACGCCGGAGATCCTCGCGACGATCATCGAGCGCGAGCGGCCGGACGCGTTGCTCCCGACGGTGGGCGGGCAGACGGCGCTCAACCTCGCGGTGGCGCTCGCCGAGCAGGGCACGCTCGCGCAGTACGGCGTGACGCTCATTGGCGCGTCGGTCGAAGCCATCCAAGTGGCGGAGGATCGCCTGCGCTTTCGCGATGCGATGCGTGAGATCGGCATCGACGTCCCGCGCTCGTTGCTCGTGAGCTCGCTGGAGGCGGCGCTCGCAGCGGTCAGAGAGATCGGCTTTCCGGCGATTCTCCGTCCCTCGTTCACGCTGGGCGGCATCGGCGGCGGCATTGCCTACAACCTCGAAGAGTTCCGCGAGATCGCCGAGCGGGGCATCAATCTCAGCCCGGTCCATCAGATCCTCGTCGAAGAGTCGGTCATCGGCTGGAAGGAGTTCGAGCTCGAGGTGATGCGCGACCGCGCCGACAACTTCGTGGTCATCTGCTCGATCGAGAACGTCGATCCGATGGGTGTGCACACGGGCGACAGCATCACGGTGGCCCCGGCGCTGACGCTGACGGACAAGGAGTACCAGCGGATGCGCGACGCGGCGCGCCGCGTGATCCGCCGGGTCGGCGTCGAAACGGGCGGCTCCAATATCCAATTCGCCATCAACCCGGACGACGGCCGCGTGGTGGTGATTGAGATGAATCCCCGCGTGTCGCGGTCGTCAGCGCTGGCGTCGAAGGCCACGGGATTTCCCATCGCGAAGATTGCCGCCAAGCTCGCGCTCGGATATCGGCTGGATGAGATCCCCAACGACATCACCAGGGTGACGCCCGCGTCCTTCGAGCCCACCATCGACTACATCGTCGTGAAGATTCCGCGCTGGACCTTCGAGAAGTTTCCGGAGGCGGATGCCACGCTCACGACACAGATGAAGTCGGTGGGAGAGGTGATGGCGATTGGCCGGACCTTCAAGGAGGCGTTCCTGAAGGGCATCCGGTCGCTCGAATTGGGCCGGAGCGGCGGCTCGCTCTTCGGCCAGGCGTTCGAGGCAGACGAGGCAGGCCTGGGTGCGCTCCACCGGCAGCTCGTCGTGCCGAGCGATCAGCGGATGTGGGCGATCTTCCGGGCGCTCGACGTCGGCTGGTCGGTCGAGCACCTGCACGAGCTCACGCACATCGATCGGTGGTTCCTGAGCCAGTTCGCGTCGATCGCCGAGCTGGCGCGCATGGCGCGCGACCTTGGCTTACGCGAGATGTCGCCCGACTTGCTGCGCACGCTGAAGCGGTCGGGATTCTCCGATCAAGACCTCGCCATCGTCTGTGAGACGCGGGAGGAGGCGGTGCGCGCCCGGCGCCTGGAGCTTCAGCTGACGACCAGTTACAAGCGGATTGACACCTGCGCCGCCGAGTTCGAGTCGTTCACGCCGTACATGTACGGGACTTACGAGGACGAATGCGAAGCGGATCCGACGAGCCGGCCCAAGGTGGTGATCCTCGGGAGCGGGCCGAACCGGATCGGCCAGGGGATCGAGTTCGATTACTGCTGCTGCCACGCCGCCTTTGCCCTGCGTGACGAGGGATACGAGACGGTGATGATCAACTGCAACCCGGAGACCGTCTCGACCGACTACGACACGGTCGATCGGCTCTACTTCGAGCCACTCACCTTCGAGGACGTGCTGGCGATCATCACGCGTGAGGAGAGCGCGGGCGGCGAGGTCTCGTGCGCGGTGCAGTTTGGCGGCCAGACGCCGCTGAAGCTCGCATTGGCCCTGCAGGCGGCGGGCGTGAAGATTATCGGCACGTCGCCGGACTCCATCGACCTGGCCGAGGATCGCGAGCGCTTCGCGAAGCTGCTCTGGGATCTCGCGGTGCCGCAGCCCGCCAACGGCATGGCGGCCTCGCGAGGCCAAGCACGCGACGTCGCTCGACGCATCGGGTTCCCGCTGGTCGTGCGTCCTTCGTACGTGCTCGGCGGGCGCGCGATGGCGATTGTCTACGATCCGGGCAGCCTCGATCAGTACATGGCGGGCGCGGTGGACGTCTCACCCGAACGGCCGATTCTCATCGACAAGTTTCTCGAGGACGCGTTCGAGCTGGACGTGGACGCGGTTGCCGATGCGGCCGGCAATCTCGTCATCGGCGGCATCATGGAGCACATCGAGGAGGCGGGCATCCACTCGGGTGACAGCTCCTGCGTGGTGCCGCCCTACCTGGTGCCGGAACGGCACCTGGAGACGATACGCGACTATACGCGGCGCATCGCACGCGCGCTGGGTGTCGTGGGCTTGATGAACGCGCAGTTCGCCATACGGGACGACACGGTGTTCGTCCTGGAAGTAAACCCGCGTGCCTCTCGAACGGTGCCGTATCTGTCGAAGGCGACGGGTGTGCCGCTCGCGAAGGTGGCGGCGCGTGTGATGGCCGGCCGCACGCTGCCGGAGCTCGGTCTGGTCGGCGATCTGGACGGAACGGGCGTGTTCGTCAAGTCGCCCGTGTTTCCATTCGTGCGCTTCCCTGGCGTCGATACCTTGCTCGGGCCGGAGATGAAGTCGACGGGCGAGGTGATGGGCGGCGGAGCGTCGTTTGGCGTTGCCTATGCGAAGGCGCAGATGGGCGCCGGTCACCGGCTGCCGCTCTCGGGCACCGCGTTCATGAGCGTCAATGACAACGACAAGCGCAACGTGTTGCCGCTCGCCCGCGATCTCCACGAGCTCGGCTTCAAGATCACGGCGACGCGCGGCACCGCGGCTCACCTGCGTGCGCATGGCCTGCCGGCGGAGGTCGTCTACAAGATCAACGAGGGGCGCCCGCACGTCGGTGACCGCATCTTGAACAAAGAGGTCCACCTCGTCATCAACACGCCGCTCGGCCGCGAATCGTTCTTCGACGATCGCACCGTGCGACGCATCGCCATGCTGCACGGCGTTCCCTGCATCACCACGCTCACCGGCGGCGCCGCCGCCATTGCCGCGATCCGCGCGCTGCGGGATCATGGCCTCGACGTTCGGAGCCTGCAGGAGTACCACGAAGCCGTCAAGGTCCTCGGTTCGTAGCGCGGGCCTTCAACCCCAGAATTCACTTGTGTTGACAATCGTGGGGGCCACCTTTAGGC
>JBOGIN010000202.1:0-4677 GCA_050742275.1 Vicinamibacteraceae bacterium | reverse complement strand
CGCGCGCACCGAGTATCGCAAGCTGCGCCTGCTCTACGACCGGGTGCAGCGCGCGCACGACGCCGCAAAGCTCGATAAGGAGGAAGTCGAGTTTCGGAGCGCGATTGGCGAGATCGACGAAGCCACGCTCGCCGAGCGTGTTCGCGAGCCTGACGAGATCCTGGCCAAGTGCGCGACCGAGATGGCGGCGCTCGACGAGCGGGAGGCGCTTTTTCGAGACGCGTGCCCAGATCTGCCCGTTGGCGACGAGGCGATCGAACAGGTCCCGTTGGCGGAATGGGAGCTCACGCCGGTCGACGACGCGGATGAGGACGAGGTCGACGGCGACCTGACGCGTGAGGTGCCCGATGCCCTCCGCCTGGTGGAGGCGGCTTCCCAAACGCCTGTCGACGGCACCGCCGAAACACCGGTCCCCGACACCATCGAGGTGTCACCGGCGGCGGGCGACGTCGGCGACCAGACGTTCATCGTTCCGAAGGCCGTGCTGGTAGGCGACGAAGACGACGGGAACTCGATCAGCTACCCGCTGGGCGCCGTGAACTACATCGGTCGGTCTCCGGACAACCAGCTCCAGCTCTTGCGTCCAGGTGTCTCGCGCCGCCACGCCGTCATCATGGCCACCGCGACCGGCTACACGATCCGCGATCTCAACTCTCAGAACGGGACCTACGTCAACGGCGACCGCATCAAGGAAGGGCCGCTCGAGGACGGCGACCGTATCTCGATCGGACAGGTCGATCTGGCGTTTCGCACGACCGTGAACGAGGCGCATCCTCCGAGCTGAGGCTTGCGGCCGGACCCCTCATGGACGTCAAGGTCGACCGGCACGATGAGTTGGTGACCGTCGCCTTGGCTGGCAGGGTGGATACGCGCGCGGCATTCGAGCTCGAGCGAACCCTGCTCGCGACCGCGCACGATGGCGCGCGGTTTCTGGTCATCGATTTCGGCGCCGTCACGTTGTTCGAGGGCGCTGCCATCCGTGTCCTCATCATGCTCCGACGCAGGTTGGAGGTGGCGCAGGGGATGCTTGTCCTGTGCGCCCTGCCACCTCACGTGCACGATGTGTTGGAGGTGGCCGGGCTCGCCGGGCAATTCACGATCGTGCCGACCGGTGCGGACGCCTTGGCCTGCCTTCCAACCGCGGCGCCCGAGGACTCTGGACGCGCAGCGCTTGCTCGCCGTGTGGTTCGTCTTCTGACGATTGGAGAGTCACGAGCTGATCTCCTGCTTGCACCAACCACGGAGCACAGCCCCGCGTCCACCACGCTCAGCTCCCGTGTGGCGGATTTGTTGTCGCGCGCGCTCGACCGGGAAGATGGCTCACCACGGCCGACCTAAGGAGCGTGGGACGCGCGGCCTTTAGGCCTCGCGTGCCTCGCGTGAAGAAGCCGGGCGCCGTTCCACACGTTCCTGGAGGTCATCGGCCGCCAGCTCTTCGAGGCTCAAGCCAACGAGCGCATGAATCAATCGACCGGCATTGGTCGGATCGTCGAGATGGCCGAGCCGCGCAAGCGGGAGGGCTTCGAGGCGTTGTGTGGCGCGATTCGTGAGCAGCGCCACGGCGGCGAAGGCTGGTGGCGATAACGACGGGTCGCCGCGATAGTGCTCGAGTCGCCCCCCGGCTCGGAACGAGGGGTAGGCTTCGAGCCCGAGGAAACGGCGCGCGAGCTCGCCCGGATAGCGGCCAAACGCTCGAACGAGACCGACGAAGTCGGCGACGATCTCGTCGGTGGCGTGGCTGCGCAGAAAGCCGTAGAGGCGCCAGGTGACGTAATGCGTCAGCTCGTGCTCGCGTCGAATCACGAGCGACCGGGCCAGCCACTCTGGCTCCGGCCGCCCGGCGTCCTCCGCCGATACGCCGCTGTAGGGACCGGAGCTGAGGAGCACGAACCGATCCTGGTAGAGCTCTTTGCGCGCGCTGAACGCACGCAGCTCGGTCGCCCAGGCTTCCGCGTCTCCGGACGTTCCTTTCTCACGCTCCCAGCGCGCGCGGTAATCCGCGACGCGGTCCCAGTTCGTCAGCCCCTTGACCAGGCAGGCGCCCATGGATGTCGGTACCGGACGAGGCTCGTTGCGCTCTGTGAAGGCCTGCACCAGAGCCACGAAGTCGTCCCGACATCCGGCGACCAGAACCGGGATCCGGCCGCCTGCGCTCGACACCACGGTCAGCTCCAGGCGCTCCGGCTCGCGCAAGACCAGGCCGTGACCATAGGTCGCGGCCCCACCGACATCACCACGGCGCGTCGCCGCGCGGTACGCAGAGTCCTCGCTCACGTTCGCACGAATTGGAAACCGAAGCTGCGGGAAGACCGCCCTGAGCGCCTCGAACGCACCGACACGACGCGCCTCGCGCGCGTACATCAGCCAACGCTCGACGTGCGGCTCGTCGGCAAGCGGCCACTCACGGCAGGCGATTGGTGCTGTGTAGGGGTTCGCGGTATAGACAAGCACCTCGCCCGCAATGTCGCGCGCCACACCAAATCGCTCGAGCAGCCGGAGACGCTCCTCACGCCGCGCATCACCGCGAATGACCTCGTCGCCTTCCTTGTGCACCGTTGTCCCTTTATCCCTTTACCCTTGCCCCTGCTTCCCGCTGACCCCTGATCCCTGACCCCTGACCCTGTCTATGCCATCTGGCGCCGTGCGAGCTCGGCGAACTTGCCATCGCGCTCCATCAGCTCTTGATACGTGCCCATCTCGATGATCTGCCCGCCTTCGAGATAGCAAATCTTGTCGGCGTTGATCACGGTGCTCAGGCGGTGGGCGATGACGATGCGCGTGGCCTCCATCTTGTCGAGACTCTCGGTCACGATGGCTTGCGTACGATTATCGAGCGCGCTGGTTGCTTCGTCGAGGTAGATGATCTTCGGCTTGCCGACAATCGCCCGTGCGATCATGAGGCGCTGCCGCTGGCCGCCCGAGAGCGTTCCGCCGCCTTCGGAGACGTAGGTGTGCATGCCCATCGGCATCTGGCGGATGTCCTCCGCGAGGCCGGCCTTCTCTGCGGCGTCCCAGGCCTCCTCCAGGCTGCGCGACGTGACGCCGATGATGTTGCGGTAGATCTCGGTCGGCATCACGCGGCTCACCTGCAGTACGACACCGATCTGCTGGCGCACCATGCGCAGGTCCAGCGACGAGAGATCCTGGCCGTCGTAGAAGATGGATCCGCTCGTCGGCCGCTCGAATCCAAGCATCAACCGCATGAGCGTGGACTTGCCGCACCCGGATGGCCCAACGAAGGCCACGAACTCGCTGGGATTGATCTTGAGCGAGAGGTTCTTGACGATCCAGGGGCCGTCGCTGCTGTACCGGAAGTGGACGTGGGAGAGCTCGATCTCGCCACGCAGCTTCCCCGGAAACGCCTTCGACCGGTCGACCTCGGGCGGCGTGACGAGGATGGGGCTCAGCCGCTCGTACAGTGGGAGGATCCGGAGGAGTTGGAGCGAGGCATCCCCCAGCGCCTGCATGGCCGCGAGGAAGAGTCCATAGGCCGCGGTGAACGCGATGAAGTCGCCGGTCGTGAGGCCCGCCTCGTTCGAGGCCGCGGCCCGCTCCTGCTCGCCGATGACCACGTAGAAGATGGCGATCGACGAGATCACCGGGAACACCGCGCTGAAGACCGCGACGGCGCTCTGGATGGTGCCGACCGCGAAGCTGAGGCGGCGCTGACGGGCGAACTGCTGCGCCCAGACGCGAAAGGCGTGGGGCTCGGCACCCGAAATCCGCAGCTTCGACACGCCGCTGATCAAGTTGAGGATGAGGCCGGAGATCCGGCCGACGAGCTGCACCTCC
This sequence comes from Vicinamibacteraceae bacterium, assembly GCA_050742275.1. GTDB lineage: Bacteria > Acidobacteriota > Vicinamibacteria > Vicinamibacterales > Vicinamibacteraceae > WHTT01. Next base: position 885 of record JBOGIN010000202.1, on the reverse strand, counting down.
TGGCGTTGATATCGCAGCTGGAGAAAGTTGCCGAGCATCGTGACGCTCACGTAGACGAGCGTCAGCGCCACCGCGAGCAGCGCCAGGCGCATGCTGTAGGTGAACATCTGGACGACGTAGAAGAGCCCGCTCAGCGAGCCGAGGATGGCGGCAACGCCGGCGCCTGAAATGAGCTGCTGAATCTGATCGACGCCGTTGGCGCGATCGGCGAGATCGCCTGCGGCGTACTCCCGGAAGAAGTTCGCCGGCAGGTTCATCACGCGATCCCACACAGCCGTTTGCAGCGCGCTCTCCATCCGCGCCTGGATGCGCACGGTCGCGACGCCCTGCGTCAACTTGAAGAGAGAGCCGGCGAGCGCGGCCACGAACAGCGCCAGACCGAAGATCATCAGCGACGAACGGTCCGCTTGCGGGATCGCCGAATCGAAGAGCTGCCCGGTGAGATACGGCGCCGCCGTGCCGAAGATCCCGATGGCGATCGCGGTCGCGATCAGCCAGCGCACGTCCGACTTCAGGCCGCTTGCCGCGAAGCGCACGACCGTGCCCACCGACAGCGATCCTTCCGGAAACGGACGGTAGAACGTGTACGCGAACGGTGAGAGCCGCGCCGCCACGTCCTCGGTGACGGGCTTGCGCTCGCCCGTCATCGGATCGACGTAGACGTACTCGCGCGGGCTGACGGGCAGGAGCGCGACCGGCCGGCCGCCGTCGCTCATCTGCCCGAGCATGGCGTCTTGATCGTGGTTCCACCAGTCGTCGCGCAGCGCCACGACGCGGGTTCGAACGCCTGACGCGCTCGCGATGGCCGCCACCATCTGCTCGTAGGTCAGGTCCTCGCTCGCCTCCGGATGCGGCTTCACGTCGATGCCGTGCGCGCTGCCGACC
>JBOGIN010000201.1:0-2001 GCA_050742275.1 Vicinamibacteraceae bacterium | reverse complement strand
TCTCCTCGAGACCCATCACCCGGTCGTTGCCGTCGAGTTCAGCGACACCGAACTGGGTCGGGTCGGGGACCTTCGTGAGCAGGATCTGAGCGTCGTAACCTCCTTGGCGGAACTGCTCCACGAACTGCGTGATGCCGCCGACGATGAAGTTGTCGCCGAGATACATCACAAAGTCGTCGTCACCGAGGAAGCCACGCGCGATCAGCACACAATGCGCGAGGCCGAGCGGTGCCTCCTGAGGGATGTACGTCACTTCGAGCCCGAAGGCGGACCCGTCCCCGACCGCTTCGCGGATCTCCGCCGCGGTATCCCCGACGATGATCCCAACTTCGGTGATCCCGGCATCCCGGATCGCCTCGAGGCCGTAGAAGAGCACCGGCTTGTTCGCGACCGGCACCAGCTGCTTCGCGGACGTATGGGTGATCGGGCGCAGTCGGGTGCCGGCGCCGCCTGAGAGGACCAGAGCTTTCACAGCCAACGAGACTAACGGACTGTCGAGTCGGCTCCGAGTGCCGAAGCCATCCAGCGCCTCGTTCAAGACACGCCAAGCGCGATAGGCCGCGGTCACCGCTACGGGCGCCAGGCGCTGCTGGTGGCGCGCACGGAAGCATTCAACGTGTGGCTCATATTATTGGAAGCGCCACGAGACCATCGGACGGGCAGCGGCCAAGGACACCGAACAGCCCTGGTGATCGCGACGCCGCCGGGGGCCACAGAACCCGACGGCGACTAGGCCGTACGGTGGGGCCATGCCTGTTCGCCGTCAGTCACACACGTCCGTCAAGCTGCGGCTTCGTCACCGAACGGCGACCTTGCTCAAGTCCGCCGCTCGCGCTTCTGCGCGGCCCCTGTCTCCACCGCGAAGGGAGACATACCTCCGGATGCTCGCGGACGCCCGAGATCTGATCCTTGGCCGAGAGCCACGGACACCAGCTCCGATCGTTCCACACAGGCTGAGCCAGCCACCGGCACCGCCATTGCCGAAACCGCAGCCGCCGGTCCGCGAAGCCGATATCCGATGGCGAACTCCGCCGCACGTGAGCAGCACTGGCACGAAGGTGAAGAGCATTTACAACACGGGAGCCACGGCGGCGCGGTACGACCTGGAGTTGCTCGAGAAGCTAAACGCCGAGTACGCCGACCGGCCGATTGTCCCTAATCCGCCGACGTACGCTTCGGACTCACTGACCCAATCTGCACGCAAACGGGTGCTGTGGGTACACAATATGGTCGATCTGGCGAACAAACGCGTACTCGAGATCGGGTGCGGCAACGGCTACGAGGTGTGGCACGCCGCGGAGCACCTCGGCGCCGACGCCTATGGGATCGACGTGGCCCAATACGGTCCGTGGCAGTCTCTCGCCAGCGAGCGGGTCCATTTCGAGTGCGCCGACATGGCGGTCGACAACCCCTACCCCGAGAATTATTTCGACCGGATCATGTCATTCACCGTCTGGGAGCATGTCCTCCATCCCTACCAGATGCTGGCGGAGACGTACCGCGTGCTCAAGCCCGGTGGACTGGCGTGGATCCGTGCCAACCTGTACGCCGGGCCACAGGCGTCGCACCGCTATCGCGACTTCTATTTCCCTTGGCCCCACTTGCTCTTCAGTGACGACGTCATCAAGGAATGGGATCGCAAACACGGAAAGCCGGACCGCGGCTCAGCGTGGGTGAACCGCCTGAGCTGGCTCCATTATCAGTCCTATCTCGAAAAGATCGGCTTCCGAATCAGGCACCTGCACTTCGACGAAAGCGCGTTCGACGAGGAGTTCTACTACCGATTCGAAGACATCCTCGGACGGTTCCCGCGATGCGACCTGACGAAGGACTACTTCCTGGTTGTGTTGGAGAAGCCGCAGTAGCGGTTGACGGGCAGGGCGTGACCCCCCGACCCAATACCTTCAACTTTAGGGATCATCGTTGTACGCGAGCGGAAGCATGACGAGGGTCAGGGATCCCCGCGGCTTGGGGCGTCTGGCCGGGTCGGCGGCCTTGGCG